>CAZCRC010000034.1:0-12085 GCA_964500995.1 uncultured Actinomycetes bacterium | reverse complement strand
GGAGAATAGGTAACTTGCTCGCTATCCACAACGATGCTTTTTGTGCTGTTCGACAAGCACTTTTGCAGACTGCATAAATATGACCGGCCATCAGGATCGCTTGGCTGTACGTCCGACTGGACAAAACGTGATAAGTAAATCTTGTTTGCTGTGATTGGCCACAGAAAATTGTACAGAGAATGAAGCGTAGGCTGTCGTTGCCACGTCCCGCTTCCTATTCTTACATACAGATACATGCCTAGACTGCCCTGTGGCGGTATCTCCAGCCTCACCACTTCCACTGGACCGTTGATTGTCTTGTTTCCTGTTCTTGCGGGAACCTTTAGCGGTTCGCTTAGTTCCGTTTCTCCGTAATGACCTACCCATGTGTACGCTACCTCACAATCGACATCGGGGAAAAAGTACGGCGTAACAATCGGTGCTTGCTGTGGCCCCTGTTGCGTTGACCGTGGCCAGAAGTTTTCGTCCTTCCACGGTCGCCACAGTTGAGACCCCTGATACCAGACACATCGACCCACCGCATGAGCACGCATCCGGTGGAACATCCATCCGGACATCGGGAAGACTGGCCTCACTCCGTCCCGCGGATCGTTCCAGCATTGTGCTCCGAAGACAAGCCAGTCGTATTCGATTGTGTTGTTAAAGGTAGTTGGCAGCCCCGCTGGACGTCGATACCAAAGCACCGCCCCAACTGATCTTTGATTTCGTGGTACACCGGGGAAGGAGACGCTGTAATTGCAATGCTCTCCTGGTGAATCCACTGTAGTGACTGGGGACTGTGGCGATACTCTACCCTGTTCATCAATAAAGGAATAGCAGTACTCCCATGTACCTGAAAGATGTTGCAGACTTCCGCCACGTTGACCGCTTATCAGCTTAGCAGGGCGAGGCAACTTAACCTCACCCGCTGCAAAAGCGGGATCACTTGTTCTGACAAAACCTGCATCTTCCCCGTGTAAAGGAAGTACAAACAATACCAATGCCGCCCATACGGTAAATCGCATTACTCAACTATATTGTGTACCATCCTTGTCAACATGAAAAGTTTTTGTTATCGTTCTTTTATGGTAACACGTCCTCAGTCAGCGTATTGCCAGCCTACCTTGTTCGGGTTGCATCTCTCGCAACCAAAAATCACTACCACCCGATTCGATCTGGAAAAGCGTTTAACTACTCTTCGTGAACTCAAATTAGAGTTGGAAGAGAAAGATAATCGCAAAAAGAAAGTCATCAAAAAACTATGCAGGCGTATCAATAAACTTCGCCACGTCATACGCAATAAACACCTGTTCGGCAAACAATTAGATGAGAGTTTACATATCAATGAAATGATGAAAAACCGTATGCGGGAATTAGGCGAACGTATCAAGGAAAAACAAAACGACTGCCACCGATTACAGAAAATCATCGACAAGTTTAAGACAGAAAAACGCTGCCAGATTTGTAAGGAAGTTAAGCGGGTTGAGCTGTTTCCGAAAGACCCTGATCGCATGTTCGGTCGTGATGACCGCTGCAATATGTGCCAGCGTGAAAAGGCTGTCAGGTATAGAGCGCAGAAGAGAATTACCAGCCTGAACGAAAATCACGATTAACTACAGCCGCTTCGCCATCCAGCATTGCCCGCCTGGATTGCTCCAAAGACGATAGTCCCGAACCTCAAAGCCCAGCCGTTCCAGCCAATACCTTATCCACAATGGAGACATCAGGGTGATATGCGCCCCCTGGTAACCAATCGGGTTCACCGTTGCCGCTGGCCTTGGTGTCTGCAACTGCAAATATCCGCCCTTATGGATCACCGCCGCTATTTCTGTTAGCATCTGCATGGGATGATCAACGTGCTCAATCACTTCCCGGCACATGACCGCATGATATTTCTGCGGGAACAAGCCAGCCCGGAATGATGGAGCAATGGTGGAACACCCCGGCTGGGCAGCTTCGGGAATCACATCGAAACCATGTACAGCCCAGCCCCTTTCCGCCATCATCGTCATGGCAACGCCACGGCAACAGCCAATGTCAAGAAAATCCCTGCCGTGTATATCGGGCTTGTAGTCCTCGAACCAGTTGATATTCGTGGTAAGCTGGTTGCGTTCCTCTTCCAGAGAAATGCCGCCGTGATGTTGCGTGAGATATTCGGCAGTGTAATACTTTTGAGTATCGGCGTAGGAATGGCTTGAAGAATCTGACGCGCAACTTTCACAGCGAAACCAATGGCTTCCGTGGTTATCCTGCCAGAGATAATAGAGGGTGTTTTCTGAACATAGTCTACAGTGGGTCATGATAATAATTACTTTCGATTAGGTACAAACAACGCTCGTTCTCTTGTTATCCCCGGCCTGATGTGGCTTAGATAATATGTTGCCATCGTTATGCGTTCCACACCTTCCGGACAGGTGACAGGCTCTACACCATGATACGATAAATCATTGGTTTCAAATGCCAGTAAACGCCCAGGTTTTGGATAGATTCTTTCAATAACAGTATGCCCATCAGGTGCAGTCAAAACAGTAGCCCCTCCCCATGATTCTTTCCATTCAGGCACAAGATACAGGATGCAATTGATTCGACGTTCAAGCAGTGGTAACCGTGGGTGTTTGCTGTAGTCCAAATGGATATTGAGTTGACCACCTGGCCCACTGATATGTATACCGCCGCCATGCAAAAGAGGATCAGACTGCAATGGACTGATAGAGAACTTAGCAGATAAATCATTTACCATTTCATTAGATTGCATCATACAAAGTATCCCCTTGGTTACTTTGCCTAATGAATCCACGTCATTGCAAGTCGTTTTCTTTTCAGCGTCGTTATTATAAGTTACCCACTTCCCACTACGCTGCTTTAGCTCTTCGTGCATTTCGACTATTCTGCTTAAAGGCCAGAAGTCTTCAAAGACAAAGAACTTGACAGGTACTTGGCCGCTTCTGATCTCCACTGCTCCAACTCTCTTTCTACTTTTTTCCAGTAACCCAGCGAGTACAGATTGAATTGCTTGTTATGACAATGGAACAAGCACGCTGCCTCGCTGTCACTGAATACCATTGATGGATAAGACTCTATCCCGAACCATATTTGCTCAATCACCCGCCAATTGCGGGCAAATAGCTCATCATTCTTGAACCACGCAAACGAACCGGAATAATGCCAAGTGCTCTGGCTACCTCCAAACATTCCCGGCGCAGACTTTTTGAAACATCCCACAACCGGCTTGCTATTTAAGTTCTGTTCTACTAACGGCCAGTAGTCCAGAAGTATCTCGTACATTGCCATTGTCCAGCTATGAATGGACACGCCACGATTGATCGGCTTGCTTACTCCCTTCCCTTGTGCGTAGAACGTGTAGCCTGGCAACCCTTCCACACGGTCGAATAATGGGTAAAAAGTTTTCACTTCCCGTAATGATGGATCGTTTTCGACGTGTATCCATTCGCAATCATACCCGTGCATGTAGTCCTGAACGGCTTCCAGGGAATGCGTGTCAATGCTGGTAGCAACCGCAATGACTTTTTTGCCCGTGAACAGTTGCCAGCGTTGCTTCAACTGGTCAAGGTTCCGCTGCCATGTTCCGGCACTTGTTTTTTTGGGCCATAGGTGAAACAGTAAATGCCGTGACTCGCTGTTGTATTGTGTCTGTGGTGCAAGGTTAGTTCGTGCAGGCTGGCGGGCTTCCCACATCTGGCATTTATCGCAAGTGCTGATCCTGATGGTTCCCTTCACTGCACAATCGAACGTCTTTTCCTTGACGTGGTTACTCTTGACGAACCCATTCACGCCCTTGTTATACCGGCAGTTCCGGCCCATCGGGAATGAGAGTACCACCGTCTTCAGTGATATTTTGTTGCTGCCATTTGCAGCAGGAACCGTGGGCCAGTTGGCATTCTTGGAAAGTTCGCTGTAGATCGCTTTCTCTTTATCGCTGCAATCCTGGGAAGCATTGGCGATCAATGCGGGCCATTGGTTGACCTGCTCGGCATCCCATTTATCCCATTTCTTTACAGGGCATGAGGATACCGCCCAATCAAGTTTATCCCCAAGCATTCCACCAGCTTTTAATGAACACCCACATAGAGAACAGGCGTTATGTTCACGGTTACGATGCTCGCACGGTTCGCAAATCTTCCAGCGGCTTTCCCTGACTTCTGGCGGTACTGTTTTTTGCCCATTGGCAGTATGTTCGGCAAGGCTGGCTATGTAGTTGGCGGCTCGTTTGACTAATGGCGGCAATGGTTTGTCATGGTGTGGCGAGTGCAACCTATCCCAATACTTTCTAAACTTGACACCCTTTTCACCTGGATCAAGTGCATACTCCCTGTAATGCCCTTCATGCGGGCCATGTTTGTCGCACCAGTTTTTCGTACCGTTCTTTTCAATAAGCGTACATGGCTCGCTCATGTAGTGCTACTCCGAAATATCACATGTAAATAATCCGCCTTCACAGCCAGCATCACCTGTGTAAGGCTCTGTGTAACAATCTGAACAGCAATCAGATGTATCGCCCACAAGCGCATCGGTACAAACGATGTTTGCGCTAACGGATTGGAATATAATTGGATCACACGATAAAAGGTTGATCTGCCTTGCGTAGACAACAGACTTGCTTATGCCAGCATCCCATTTGATAACAGTTATGTGCAAAATCCATCTTCTGCCATTGGGGCTGTTGCAACATATTAGACTCACATCCCATTCTTCTTTAGCGGGTGCAATAAAAGGATTGGGTATTACTGTAGGGTCGCAAGGGTCTTGTGTAAATGAATCTGATGCACCAGTAGTTAAATCATAATATGAATAATTAACAGTTTCTAAAAAATCTACAGGATCATTGCAATCATCATTAGATTCTTGTCTTGTCAGGGTAAATGTGCGATTGCCGATACAAGGGATGTCTACGGTTGCAGTCAGAGTAGAAGGGAATGAAGTGCAACCACAACAATCAGTCAGCCCACCACCAAAATTACCACCACCAATGCCGCTACCTGATCCACTCCCACCAGCCCCGCAACATGGACGACACGCCAGCAATGCCGCCATTGCTTTCTTCTGCTTGAACGTCAGCCCAGGCGGGATCGTGTAAGTTGCCATTATAAAACAGAAATGCTGTTGCCACTGATCGTAGCGGTATACTGTGAGCCATCGGCGCAAGTGATGGAAACGCCTTGGCCGGAACCGGAACCTTCGCCATCAGCCATGCCGCCCACAATGCCCCAGGCGTTGTAGCCAATTCGCACGATAAAGATGATGTCATCTATATCGTAGAACTCGCCATTTAACCCGTAGGCTACCTGGTCGTCTATGCTTGCGCCACTACCACTGCCGGTTCCTGTGATCGTGCCACGCCTGCCTCCTGATAAACGACGTGGAGAGGTAGGGCTGGAAAAGTCTGCCTCAGTCCATGCGTGCTTGTTATTGTCCTGATCATCTACAAAGGCAAAGCAATAATCTATATCCAGTCGTGGCTTGGGCGTAACGCCCTGTGAACCAACAGTATCATGCACACCGCCAGACAACCCGAATTGTACGGCATTGGCAGCAAGGGCAAGCAATCCACGCTGCGAAAGGAAACCTTGCCGGTCAACAGGCGTAGGTATAATACCGTGCATCGTCTCCCCTAGTTAGGCAGGAACAGGAGAGATAAATCCTGCAATTTAATGGCACGGGTAGCGTTACCCGTAGTAGGCGAACCAATAGTAGGAGCAGATGGGGTCAAGCCATCAAGCGAAAACGCAGTGTAGTTAAATGTTGTCGGAGTAACTTTCCTGATCTTGTTAAACCCGTTAGGCTGATTCTTAAAGAAATACTGGTAGTCATAATAGATGACATCTGTAAACGCCACAGGTCTGATGATTTCTCCCATGCCCACCAGTTGCATGGTTTGTGCATCGAATCCATCGGCAGGCACTTGGGGATGCCCCGCTAGAAATTGATCAAAACTATTTGCGTAACCAACATAATCAAACGGATTCAGGAACGGTTCCGGGCAGCGATGGAAAGTAACAATATAATCCATGCTTTCTTCCCGCAAAGGCAAAGGATGCGGCAACGCTGTCTGTCTTGATACTTCTGGTGAATCAATCCAGTAAAAACTTCCCACTTGTGCCTGGATGTAATCTAACCGAGGCGTTTTCTGAACGGTAGTAAATCTCATCCATTCCTGATCGTATGGCGTATCTGCGTCAGAAAGCATTTCCCATAAGACAGACTCATACTCAACCGTTACTTCAGCGTAACGATATTTAATTTTTCCGTTTTCAAAGATGGGATAATGAATAACTGTGCCAGAACTATTTGTGTATTCCCCAGGGATGCCACGCACATTAGAAATGCGTGTCCCCCATAGATTTTTTGCGAAAGATACAGGATACTGATGCGGTAAAAATCGTGAGTAACGTGTATTTGCGCCTTCTTCAATTACCTCATTCAAGCCAATCATGGCAAAAATGAAGTTCTCGACATCATCCCAATCGCACCAGTAGGTTAATGATGCTGCCCCTGGCGTATCCCACGATCCTGATACATTCACGCCTGCGTAACTGCCATTGCTCAAATGGGCAATGCCATAAGAGATGTCTGAACCATCTGGAGCTTCTATCGTTAAATCAAGATTGATCATTCACTACTTGTAAATCGTACCACTGCAACATAAGATGCCATAAATAAAGGAGCGATGTCATGTGGTACTACTGTGTTGACGGGAAGGTATACGGCCCAGTAGATGATAAAGAATTGAAAAGCATTGCAGATAAGGGAATTATTAACCCGCTGTACCAGGTAAATAAACAAGGTACAACCTTCTGGACAAATGCAGGAAATGTTAAGGGGTTATTCCCTTCCGAGCTAGTTATGCATTATCAAGACATGTACACAAGAAAAGAACAAAGTCGTGCCGTACTGGATCAATTAACCAGATACGCACTTGCCGCAATCGGCATATTGGCTGTGACTTATATATTTTATGCAGTTGTTCGGTAACTACTTACGCAATGGCAGATTGTCGGCGATCTTTGCCAGTAATTCAACTTGCTTGCCAGAGTTTTCAAGCATTCGTTGCTCGTTTTCCATTTGCGTCCGTATTTTCTCTGCTTCTAGTTGATTGCCGCTTGCACCTGCTAATTGAAAAGACTTGAAAAGACCATTTACATCAGTCATGGATGCTGGGCCTCTTGCACCAAGCAAAATGTCCTCGCCCTTACCGCCGCCTTCTCTTTTTTTGAGATTACCGCCACCATATTTGTTGTAATTGATCTTGGCTTCTTCCAGTTCCTTGCCAAGCACCGTAACGCGCTTGGCTTGTTCCATCTGGTCGCTTTCAGGGGTTAATAATCCACGAAGGCCAGAAGACATATCTTCATGCGCCATCCTGGCTGCTTCATAGTCTCTCCACTTACGATCAAACAACCTGCCAGCTTCTGCCTTAGCATCTTCTGGCTTCATTCCGGCCAGCTTTTGCCCCTGCCAGCCTTTTGCTGCATCGGCCTCTGTGGTGTTATATATCCACTTTTTTGCATCAGTAATCTGTTGATCTTTTTTCTTCAGGCTGCTTTCCTGTAAAGATAATATCCCCACCCCACCTGCTAATGTTGCAATAATGGGATGCGCGGCCAGTAGTGTTAAACCTTTTGCTACTGCTGCCAACCCCAGCGAGGCAAGGCCAGCGATGCCAATAAACTTAGCACCTTCATTAAGAAATCCCTTCATCTCATCAGACATGCCACGCCATGTTTTCCTTGCATCCTGCATGGCCTTCGATACGTCTTTTACTAATGGCGTGAAGGTTCCACCAACCTCTGTCATCAAAAGATCAAAGGAACCCTGCAAGGTTGATTGCGCCAACGGTGAGCCGCCTGCACCAGCAGTCAGGGCAGCACCACCAATACCAACTCCTACCGCACCAGCCCGGCTTGCAATGGATGCAAAATGATTCATGCCTTTATTCAGGTCACGAACTAATACGCCCATCTTGCCAAGTCGCACTTCATCCATCATCCTGCTTGCCAACTTGTTTGACCTGGCAAGTTCTTCGTTAAGACGCTTTGACTCGCTCAAAGCCATCTTAAACTTATTGCGACCCGCTTCAGTGTTTAGTGCTTTATCTAATTCAGCAACGTGTAAACGTGCCTTCTCTATGTCAGCATCTAACTTAGTTAGATCGCCTTTGAACTCAACAAAACCAGTTGCTAAGTTAAAATCAGGCATGTTGTTTCGCGCTTATCGGTTTGTGTTCCGTGTAAAATAACCTGATGTCCTGCAAGGTCATGTTGCGTATTTCATCAGGGGTGAATCCCTCTTTCCCCAACCCTTTAACAGCTTGTGAAAGAAGATTAGCAAAGATAATGGGATCACGCCCCACTACGCTGCTATGGTTCCGGTTTCCGTCTTCGGAGTTTCCGCCGTCGCCCGGTAACGAGGGTTTGCTTTGAATACTGCCTCCTGAATGCCGTTTGAATCCGCCTCCATCGCTTCAAACGCTTCATCAATCGTACAGCCAGCAAGTAAGGAAAAGAAATTGGCAATGCCCGCAAACGTGGCGAGGGATTTATCCCACGTCTCACTTCCATAAGAGCATGACATATTGGCCCCGATGTCCTTTGCAAGTAATGCCACTGCCGCTGCCTTATCCTCTTTGGCGATATTCAGGCGGTTCAATGACTGGTAGCATCGCTGCTCCAGGTATAGCTCCTGCCCTGCAATTGCCTTCAACGTCCAGCCAGATAACTTGTAGGTTTTCCCCGATGGTGCAACATAGTCACACCCCGACGAGCCTATCACAAAACTTACTGCTCCCATTATGTCCCCTGTAAAAATTGCGGTTCCCAATACGAACCATCCGCCATCAGTTTCACGTTGAAAACCTGATGTGTGCTCGTATCGAAAACGTGCTCCATACTGATCACTTGTGCATAGGCCGAATAGTGGTAAACAGGGTCTATGTAATCAAGTGGATCATCACCAGGCCCGATCTGCGTACCATTCCGGTTAAGGTAAACGTAGAGACTGGTAACTTCCATCCCAGGTGTTAAACCAACTGTGGTATAAGGCAACGCACCGTCAGATGAATAGTTAGGGGAGGATGTGCTATATTCAGCCCACGGCATCCAATCTACTAGCAGAACGCCTGTAAACTGGTAGGTAATCTGCCTGGCATGGGTCACAACATTGCATATACGTCTACCCACCGGAAGAAAGATTTCCTGTTCCGCCGTATCGCTCACACTGCCAGAGATGATTTCAAACTCCAGATTCGTTGAGCCAATGGTAAACTTGATATGCCGTCCGCCAAGATGGGCAACGGTTGCCATGTCGCCCCCTTATGCGGGTTGTGAATAGTTCCCGTCTGCTACAATCTGCGCCCGCCACACCTGATGCGTCGTAGTATCAAACTCATGCGTCATTGATACTATGACACCATCTGTTGAGGCGTGGTAGTTCGTTCCTGCCGTACTATCCAGATCAACTGTGATCGAGGTTACATTGGTTCCCGGCGTATGTGCTGAAAACGGCAGGTTGGCAGTCAGCAACACCCCAGTAAAGTCATAGGTGACTTTACGGCCATGCCCTACATGGCGTTTAATCGTGCTTGACCCAGTGGGTAGATATTCCGATACATCAGCCACGTCGGAAACGCTACCATTGATGATTTCAAAAGTAGTAGGGCCAGCCCCCACGCTGTAACTGATGACACGACCTGATAAATCTGTTGCACTTGCCATGCAGAATCGTCCTTATGTGGGTTGTGTATAATTGCCATCAGCACACAACTGGACTCGCCATACCTGATGTGTGGTCGTGTCAAACTCATGTGAACAGGAAACTACCACCGCATCAGAACTGGTATGCGTATCAGGCGTTCCCGCTGTTCGGTCTAACGTCACAGTAATCGTGGAAACATTCGTTCCAGGAGTATGCGTGGCAAAGGGCAGTGATGCAGTCAGCAATACACCCGTAAAATCATAAGTGATCTTGCGACCATGCCCAACGTGCCGCTTGACCGTTCCCGTCCCAGTGGGCAGGTATTCTGAAACATCAGCAGTGTCATTCACTGAACCGCTGATAATTTCAAACTCGGCAGGCGTTCCGCCGATTTCGTACTTGATGAGTCGTCCTGAAAGGTCTGTTGCACTTGCCATAGGTTACTTTGTCCCCACCATGACGAAATCCACGACAACGGATTGCGTTGCAGAATTGTTCGCTATCTTCAAATTGCGGTTAGTCGCATCAATGGTGTAGCCACCATACGGAGCGGTGATGATGACCCATCCCGTATACTTGACCACCAGAATATCGTTGGAATTGGCAAGATGCCCGGCAAAGATATTCGATGCCGCTGCCCCTACATTCAGTGATGCCGCCGTGTCAGTTGAGGAGTAAAGCCGTATTGCAATAACTTTGGCTTTTGCTGGTGCGACCGCTGCACCAAACTCATCAGTCAGAGCAAACAGGTCGATAGTTGATGAGCCAGATGCAGTAATGGTTATCTGATCCTGATACGCAAAATTGCACTGGTTATTCCCTGTGCCATTGGCTAGTGTGATAGCCCAGTCATGATCGAATCGGGCAGCCTTACTGCCGTAATCATTGGTAGTCCGATAACTCCCATCAAAGATGAACGTCAGTTGATTTGTTTTGAGCGTGTCAGCCATTAGTAAGGCCACCTCGATTGTATGCGATAGGCAAAGGCCAGTTCATGCACTGGTAGCCCCTGCCGTTGGTCGTCTGGCTTCCCGCTTTTCGCTGGATGCGGCCACATATCAATAATGGTTCCGCCGTTATCCAGTGTTCGGTTGATAGATGCCCGGATAGTTGCCAGTGCATCCATTGCCGAAGAACTGTTGGCAATCCCATCGGTTGTCTTTAGCCGTATTGTCAAGACATGTTCACGAATCGGGCCGCCGTTCGTTTCCCGAACGATTCCCGTTTCATCGCACTCCATGACTGCCCACTTTGTAGCATGTACCGGGATGTTATCATTCTCAGCTTCCAGCGTATGCAGCCCGCCATTAATGAGCGTGGAAGAGTTGGTAACAGAGGCCCAGGCAGTCATCACGGCTTTTAGTATTTCCGCTTCTCTCATGGCCTGAATGTACCCTGTACCCGTGCAGCCCCCATCTGCTGTGACATCACGCCGGAATTGACAAAATCTGCCAGCTTGTCTGATAACCCCTTACGCCGCTGCCCATCCTGCCGCAGTTCCCATTGCGGGGCATACTCGGCATTTTTTCGGTAGCCTACATAGACGGTTAAATCCCTCGCCACCTGCTTGGGATCATCGGGAACAACGGTCAGATTCCGCCTGGCATTATCGCTATCAATGCGGAGGTATTCGCCTGGCTTGGATCGTGGCGGGCCTTTTTGCCATGTGGCTGTCATGTTGGCGTGAAACGTATGGGCAAACCGGAGCAATGCCCCGGCTGCTACTGCCCGCAATTCTTTCATGGCTGCATTGTTGATGCGAACACTCATGGCTTCAGCCTCACGGCGATCTGCATGAGTTCATCCAACCGGTCAGTCATTGACCAGCTTTCGACATCGAATACGCATACTTCGTTGGTATCTGGATCAGCCCATTCAATCACGCTGTTATGGGTCAGATACAACCGCTGGCTGCTATAAATAATCGCTTCCCGGTCTTCCCCTGTGCGATCCGCAAACTTGCCCGGCCTGACCGTCTGCCATTGAACACGGCAGGAAATATCTTCATATAAGAGATGCTCGCCATCTTTGTATGCTGCACCGCTGGCATCTTTTGCCATCGTGTAATCGTACACATCAATGGTGTGCCGCAGATCGTAGGCAATCTTGGGATTGTAAACGATGAAACGCCAGAACGCTGTACCAGGGTCAACCTGTGCGTTGAAAATGTTGTAGAGGTTATCGTTCTGGTCAGTTAAGGTATCGCCCGGCTTCCAGACATAATCGTTGATCAGTTTTTTCGGGATGTCGAACGCCGCTTCCATGCGTACCGCTGCCCCGCTGGTTGCAGCCAGTTCTCGATACGTCAAAGCACCACGGAAAGCGTGAGTGACTTCCCGTTCTTCGTCATGCGTAGCAGGTGCGGTAGATCGTGAAACCAGCGTAACTGGCTCATAGA
>CAZCRC010000033.1:0-12496 GCA_964500995.1 uncultured Actinomycetes bacterium | reverse complement strand
GCGCTGATCGGGTGGTGATGATCTCGTTGAGCGAGGCCTTCCCCAGCCCCCGACCGGGCGGCATGACACAACGACCGGGCGGCTACCAACAGGAACTCGACAACCTGCAGGCCAGTGGGAGCAAGGTTCTGGTGGTCGGACCCGAGTCCGCTGACCTCACCACCCTGATGGACCCACGCGAGGTTCCTGCCGCGCTGGCGATGGGGCGCCGGCAGGCGCAGGAGGACGTGGATCGGGTTCGCGACTTCTGGCGCTGAACGCGGTTGTGGCGTTCCTTGGAAGGAACTCCAAAGAATCTTCGACAAGAAAGTGTTGAAGGTGGTGGCACTGGTTCCTCCTACCTGTGACCGGCGACCAGAGGGGTCGTCGCAACCGGAAGGAACCCCGATGTCCCGCTCACTCACACTCACCCGCTGGGTCGCTGCTCCCGTCGCCGTCGCCCTGCTCGCCGGGTTCGGCGCCCAGACCGCTGGCGCCGCCCCGAACATCCCACCCGGACCGCAGCAGATCGCGCAGCCGGGGACACCCCCACCGCCAGGCCCGGATGGGCTCGCAGACGCGCCGCCGGTCGCTTCCGGTCACTGGCTGACCGAGGTCCAGGCGCTGACCGACGACAAGAAGATGACCATCGGATTCCGCGCGAGCATGCCGAACGTCACGATGCAGTTCGCCACGAGCGCCCCGAAACTCATCGACGGCCGCTGGAGCATGGGGGCAGCCCAGCCGGTCTCCCTCAAGGGCACGAACCTGAACCCCGGCGCCATCGTGACACCGGGCGGCAAGGGCAACTACGAGTTCACCAAGACGATTGAGGGACTGACTCCGGGGACGAAGTACCACGTCCTGGTCACCGCCCCCGTCGGCCAGGGATACCTGCCGGTGCAGAAGGTCGCGTCCTTCGCGTCGGAGTTGCTCGTCAACGAGGGCACGACCCGCGGCGACGTCTGGGCGGAACACGTGTTCTTCTCGAGTCGCTCTGCCGTGCAGTTCTCGATCGGCCGCACCCACGAGCAGGCCATGGCGAAGAGCTTCACCACCGTCCACGGCACGAAGGTCAGTTCACCCGGGCAGGCCGACCGGTACCGGTTCACCCGCCTGATCGAGAACCTCACTCCGAACACGAAGTACCACACGGTGCTCCGTGTACCCAAGTCCGGCAATCGTCTGGGCGACCTACAGGCGGGGAACTTCATCACCAAGAAGCGCCATGTGATGGCCACCGTCGAAAGCATCAAGGTCATCGACGATGCCGACAAGGGTCTGCGGGGCGCCGGTGACCTCCGGTTCTATCTGCGAGCCCAGAAGGACAACGACCCGCAGGCCAAGTTGCAGTGGAGCAAGGGCAGCGATGACGTGAAGTTGTCCAGTGGTGAGACCACGAACCGGTTGGGCCGCAACCTGTTCGTCGGAATGGAGCCCACCAGCGACACCCTGAACCTGTTCGTGCAGGGCGTGGAGGACGACACGCTGCCGACCACCCGCAAGGCCTGCCACCTCAACGAGTTCTTCGGTCACAAGAACGCTGCCCGACAGGACAGCAAGTCGATGTGCCACGACGCATCATTCGCGTGGGGAGTCGCCCTGCTGCCCACCACGAAGTACTCGGGCAAGCACGAACAGGTCATCACGGCTCGAGTTGGCCGGTCTCCGGCGCTTCGGTTCGAAGCCAAGATCCGCGTCGTGACGTCAGCCCACTGACCCAGCGACGGAAGCGGCGGCACCTGCCGGGGTGCCGCCGCTTTCGCGCGTGGTCACCGGATGATCTGGGTCTCGCCGCCCTGGCGCGCCAAGCGGTGCACCACCACGTCATCACCCGCCGCGGCCAGGTGGTCGGCCAACTCGGCTGAATGGGTGGTCACCCAGATCTGCGAGTCGCCCGCTCCCCCCGCCAGCATCTCGGCAAGTGGCGGCAGCAGTTGCGGGTGCAGGCTGGTCTCGGGTTCGTTGACGGCGACGAGCGCCGCCGGCCGCGGACTGCTCAGGGCCGTGAGTAGGCACAGGTAGCGCAAGGTGCCGTCGGATAGTTCCGCGGCAGCCAGCGGCCGGGCCAGTCCGGTGTCCAGGAAGAGCGTGAAGCGGCCGGATTCGTCGACACTGTGGCTGACCCGGGCGCCGTCGAACGCGGCCGCTACCCGCTCCTGAAACTCGGCCACCCCGCCGACGTGCCAGATCGTCGCGTACGCCGCCGCGAGATCCGCCCCGTCCAGGGCCAGTTGTGGCGTACGCACCCCCAGTTGCGGGGTGCGGGCCGGCGCATCGGAACCGGTGCGGAACTCGTGATAGAGCCGCCACTGCAGCAGGCGGGCTTGGACGTCGGCGGCCACCGCGAACTCCAGCGGGTCGCGGATCTGCGTGAGCATCGATTCGCCCCGCCACAGTTCAAATCCGAACACGACGCGGCGCCCTTCGCTGTCGCGCATCATCGCCGAGGTGTTCGTGCGCTCCGCGGCAGGTAACCAGCGGCCACCCGCGGCGAGTTCGATGACCTCGGACTTGACCTCGGGGTCGAGCGGGAAGGGGTCGTCTCCCACGGTCTGCGGCAGGCCGAGGACCAGCGTGTAGCGGACGTCACTCCACTGCACCTGAACCTCGACGCGGCGGGGTCCCTTGCGCCGCGGCCCCGCCCACAGCAGCGATCCCATGCCCCCTTCGGCGGCGACGCGGTGTGCCAGGGTGCCGTCCGCGGCTGCGACCGCCAGACCCAGCGCCCGGTACAGATTGGACTTGCCGGAGCCGTTGCCCCCTTGCACGACGGTGACTCGGGAGACCGGCACGCTGACATCGACCAGGGAGCGGTATCCCTTGACGGTGATGCGTTCCAACGCAGGCGCGTGCACCGGATCAGCGTAGAACCTTGGCAAACGGGTGACTCTACTAGTTGCCTCAGTTATGCAACAGTTCTACTGTGGAGGAGACCAAGGAGGTCACGATGGATATCTTCTACAAGTTCAAGCACTACTCGACCCGGGCGCTGCTCACGTTCTTGGGCCCCGCCGATCTGGACGTGCACAACGACCCGCGCGACGCCCTCAAGCGCGACTACGCCAAGCGCTACGGCAAGCCGGATCCCACCGCCGCCGAGCAGGCCACGACCCCCGCCCCTGCCGTCGCCGCGAGTTCGGCCACGCCCAAGTTGGAGTCGACCGCACCCGCGGCCTGACGCCACGTAGGGCGAAGTGGCCGAGGGGGACACCCCCGCCATGATGGGCTGACGCCACGCACCGTCATGGCGCACACTGGGCAGATGCGCATCGGACAGCTGGTGGTGACTGCGGGGATCGCCGCCGCCGCCGCTGCCTTGGTCGGGTGCTCGACCGCAGCCCCGGACGCCAGTACTGCGACTGCCGCTGCCGTGGCCGCCCCACCGCCCACGACCGCACTCATCTCCGTACCCGTCGATCCCGGGGAGCGAGCAAGCGCGGTCATCCGCCACGGGTCCATCTTGAGCGCGGAACTTGTGAGCCGGGGCCAAGAACTGCCGCTGGCGGTCAAGAAGCAGCGGGTCGTGACCGACGACCTCGTGCCCGGGCAGACGTACCGGCTCAGCATCGAAACGAATGGCGCTGACGGGTTGCAGACCTGGACCAAGAAGTGGACCGTGCGAGCCGCCCGGAACAGTGAGACCACCGGGGCATGGTTGTCCCCCGAGGAAGGCACGTACGGGGTCGGCATGCCGGTGCAGTTGTCGTTCGATGCGCCAGTCGCGCGCAAGAAGGCCGTCGAGGAGTCCCTGGACGTCCGAGTCGACGGAACTGTCGGGGCGGGCGTGTGGTCGTGGCTGGACGACCAGACCGTGATGTACCGGGGCCGGGACTTCTGGCCGGCGGACAGCAGGATCCGAGTCACGGCTGGTCTGAAGGGCCTGCAACTCGGCCCCTCGCAGTGGGGATCGTCTGACTTGGCCACCACTTGGCGCACGGGGCGCCGGATGGTCGTGAACGTCGATCTGGTGGACCACTCCTACGCGGTGGAACGCGACGGCAAGACGATTCGCTCCGGCGGAGTCAGCGGCGGTAAGCCCGGATTCAGCACCCGTTCGGGCATCAAGGTCGTCATGGACCGAAACGAAGTCGTGCGCATGACGAACGAAGGCGTGACCGACGAGTTCTACGACCTCCAAGTCCCCTACGCGATGCGCATCACCGACACCGGTGAGTACCTGCACTCGGCGCCCTGGAACGGCAACATCGGGGCCGCGAACACCAGCCACGGCTGCACGAACCTCAGCTACGAGGACGGCAAGTGGATGTACGACAACCTCATGATCGGCGATCCGGTGGTGACCACGGGAAGTGATCGCTACATGGAGACCTGGAACGGGACCGGGGGTCCCTGGAACATCCCGTGGGGTGATTGGAAAGCCGGCTCCCACGCCTGACCATGCCCCCGGGGGTAGCGGCGCGGGGGGTCGGCGTTGTTACCCTTTCGCGGTCCGAAGCCTGCTCATCAACTAGGAGCGCACATGTCCATCCGCCTGGGCGATCAAGCCCCCAACTTCTCTGCGGAGACCACCGACGGAGTCATCGACTTCCACGAGTGGAAGGACGGCAGCTGGGCCGTCTTCTTCAGCCATCCCGCCGACTACACCCCCGTCTGCACGACTGAGCTCGGTCGTACCGCGGCCCTGAACGACGAGTTCACCAAGCGCGACGTCAAGACGATCGCGATCTCGGTGGACCCGATCGAAGACCACAAGGGCTGGGCCGGAGACATCGGCGATGTCGGTGGCACCGACCTGAACTTCCCGATCATCGCCGACCCGGAGCGCACCGTGTCGCAGATGTACGACATGATCCACCCGGGCGAGGGCGACACCTCGACCGTTCGGTCCGTGTTCATCATCGACCCCAGCAACAAGGTGCGCCTGACGCTCACCTACCCGAAGTCGGTGGGCCGCAACTTCGACGAGATCCTGCGCGTGATCGATGCCCTGCAGCTGACCGACTCCGCTCCCGTGGCGACCCCCGCGGACTGGACGTCCGGCGATCGGGTCATCGTCTCGCCGACGCTGTCGACCGAGGACGCCCGCGAGCGCTTCGGCGACGTCGAAGAGGTCAAGCCGTACCTGCGCTGGACCCCGCAGCCCAGCGCCTGACACCACCGACACCCCCGCGGCCCACCGGGCGCGGGGGTGTCGTGCGTCCGGGGGCTGCTTTAGCGTGGTGCCGTGGCTCACCCGCGGATGTACGACGACGCCGACCCAGTACTCGCCCGGGTACGTGCGATCTGCTTGGCGCTGCCCGAAGCCCGCGAGAAGGAGTCCCACGGCCGGCCCAACTTCCGCGCCGGCAAGGTGTTCGCGGTGTACGGATCCGGTGAGGATCACTCCGCACTCATCCTGCGCATCGACCCTGCGGAACTCGCGGCACTCCGCGACGACGACCGGTTCTTCGTGCCGCCCTACTATCCGGATCGCCTGGCTTTGAATGTCGCCGACCCCGACACCGACTGGACCGAGGTCGCCGAGCTCGTGGAGTCGTCCTACCGCCAAGTGGCGCTGAAACGGATGCTGGTGGCGCTCGATTCCCGATGACCGCAGGCGGGCGGACCTGCGCTCAAGCGGCATCCTCCGGCAGTGGCGGCCATGCTGGGATACATGCACAAGGCCCAACCAGCAGTCCCGGACATCACCCTCAACAACGGCGTCACGATCCCGCAGTTGGGGTTCGGGGTGTTCAAGGTGCGCCCCGAAGACACCCGCGAGACGACCCTCGCGGCCTTGAACGTCGGCTACCGCCACATCGATACCGCGCAGATGTACGGCAACGAGGTCGGTGTCGGCGAGGCCGTCCGTGAGAGCGGCCTGGATCGCTCCGAGGTGTTTGTGACGTCCAAACTCAACAACCCGTACCACGCCCCCGAGGACGCGCTCGCCGCCTTCGACCAGTCGCTGGTCGACCTGGACATCGGATATCTCGACCTCTTCCTGATCCATTGGCCCATGCCCGCTGTGGGCGACTTCGTCGCCACCTGGCGGGCCATGGAGCAGATGCTCGCGACCGGGTCCGTGCGCGCCATCGGAGTGTCGAACTTTCACGAACCGCATCTGCAACGCGTCATCGACGAGGCCACGATCGTGCCAGCCGTGAATCAGATCGAGGTACACCCCTATCTGGTGCAGGACCCGTTGCGCGATTTCTGCCGGCAGCAGGGCATCGCCGTCGAGGCCTGGTCACCGATCGCACGCGGCCGAGTGCTGACCGATCCGACCGTCGTTGCCATCGC
This sequence comes from uncultured Actinomycetes bacterium, assembly GCA_964500995.1. GTDB lineage: Bacteria > Actinomycetota > Actinomycetes > S36-B12 > CAIWTL01. The sequence continues at coordinate 6,271 of CAZCRC010000033.1, read as the reverse complement.
CGACAAGACCGGCCGCACGCCCGCGCAGGTGGTGCTGCGGTGGCATGTGCAGCGCGGCGACATCGTGTTCCCCAAGAGCAGCCGACCGGAGCGGATGGCCGAGAACTTCGAGATCTTCGACTTCGATCTGACCGACGAGGACATGGCCGCAATCACGGGCCTGGACCGGGGAGAACGAACCGGCCCGAACCCCGACGAGTTCAACTGGATCCCCTCCTGACAGCAGCGAGGGGGACATACCCGGACAACCTCCGGTCAGGGCTGACAGGGGTTCCGGGCCGGGCAAGAATGGGAGCATGAACGCCCATCTCCCCAGCGACCCGGTGCACGTGGTCGCCGGCGAGAGTGCGGCGGGGTGCCTGCAAGCCGCGTGCCGTCAGGGGTGGCTGCCCGGAGAGGTGGCGTGCATTCCCGCCGACTTCACCCACGGCCCCCTGGACCCACCCGATGCCCGAGACGACTACTGGGCCGTCGCGACCCGGGGATACTTCGGTGACGCGGATCTGTCGACCGACCACGGCTCCCTGTGGGATGCCATCTGTCAGTCCTGTGACACCCAGACCGACCTCGTCGTGTGGGGCGGGGCGAACGCCGGCGACGTGGTCCTGCTGAACGCGGTGGCCGCTCGGGTCGCTGACCGCGACTGCGCGCTGTGGCGTCTCGACGTGAGCACCTGGGCGGGGGGACCGCACTATGTGGCGGAGTTCGAACCGCAACGCCTCGCCAAGGCCTGGCCCGATGCGCTGGTGGCCGTGTCCGCCACGGAGCGGCGGCATCGGGCGGCCGAGTTCAACCGGCTCGCTCGTTCCACCGGAGTGCTGCGGCGACTCGAGATGGGCGAAGTGATCGGCGCTTCCCCCAACACCTACGACGAGTGGCTGTTACAGGCCTGTTCGCGGGAATGGACCTACGCGTCCCGCGTTGTGGGAGCCGCGATGGGCCGCTGCGACAGCCACAACCGGATGTCGGACCTGTTCTTCTCGATGCGGCTGCAGTTGCTCATCGATCGGGGCGCGCTCGAGGCCACCGGACCCCGGGTGGACCTGCGCTCTTACTCCGTGCGACTGCCGGGCTGATCGGCGACCCGACCTTCGGGTTCAGCGCCGCCGCAGCAACGACGGCATCGACGTCGACGGCCGCAAGGTCACGCTCGGGTGCGGTGTGATGGCCGACGGATCAAGCGGGATGACGTGCCACCGGCGCCCCAACTCCGCCAACGCCATAGCTGACTCGGCCAACGCGAACCGATCACCGATGCACTTGCGCGCAGCGAACCCGAACGGAAAGTAGACCCCCCGCGGGACGATCTTGTCGGTGAACGCTCCGGTGTCGTCCAGCCACCGGTCGGGGCGGAAGTCGTCGGCGTCGGGCCAGTAGCGGGGATCCCGGTGCATCCAGTACTGGCTGACCAGGATCGTCTCGCCCTGGGGGATCACATAGTCGCCGACGACTAGGTCGTGGACGGTAAGCCGATCCATCGCCCACGCGGGCGGACGCAGGCGGAGCGCCTCGGCCAACACGGCCCGGGTGCGCGGCAGATGCGCCACGTCAGCCATGGTGGTCGCCGACGTAGCGTCCCACTCCCGGGAGACCCAGTCCTTCCACTGCGGGTTCTGGAACAGCAGGAGCCACGTCCACGACAACAGCATCGACGTGGTCTCGTGGCCGGCAATCAGCAGCGTCAGGACCTCGTCGCGGATCTCATTGTCGTCGAGCTGGGCACCGGTCTCAGGGTCAGTGGCGGTGATCAGTGCACTCATCATGTCGGTCACATCCGCGCCATCGGCAAGCGCCTCGCGCTTCTGCTGGATCATGCGGGCGACGACAGCATCCATGCGATCGACGGCCGACGTCAACTGCCGCCGCGGCTTGCTGGGGTAGCGGCTCAGCAGTTCCCACGAGGGGTTCAGGGTCCGGTTGAAGACCTCCAGCGCGTCCGCAAGGGGCGGAGCTAGTTCATCGGACACCTCGGCGAGGTCCAACCCGAACAGCGTGCGACCCACGATGTCCAAGGTGAGGCGGGTCATCTCGTCGACCAACTCGACCCTGGCGTCGCCGGAGTCGGACAGCTGCGACCATCGGGCGTCCAGGTCGTGGATCGCGGCGTGCATCTGCTGGCCGTAGCCGGCGATCTGGCGACCGGTGAACGCCGGCTGGACCATGGCGCGGTGGGTGCGGTGCTTGGCCCCCTCGCTGGTCAGGATTCCGTCGCCAACGATCGCGCGCGCCTGCTGCAGCCCGAAGCCCTTGATGACGTCCGACGTCACGAAGACCTGCCAGATCAACTCCGGATCGTTCAGGAAGTAGAAGTCCCCCCGCGGCATCCGGACGTACGCCAGGGGCTGGTAGGGCGTGAAGTACGCGAAGAACTCCACCGACGGGACGTCGCCGCGTGCAACGGCACGCCACACATCACGCTGCCGGGGACCGGGGGGCCGCTCGATGTCGGAGCGCCGCGGTTGGCGCAGTTCGCCGGTCCGCTTTCGTGTCGCGACGATCCGGTCGGCGGCGGAGTCGAACACGGGCGCGGTGTCGACGTCGGTCGGCGCGTGGGTTGTCATGGCGAAACCCCTTCCCTGGCTCAGCGTAGACCCGGCCCGAAGCGGTTCCCCCTGTTAGCGTTCACGGATGCCCGAGACTGCCTGTTCCCGCACGATGACGGTGGCCGTCCGCGGCGGGCAATGGTCGGACGCGGGGTTGGAACTCCCCGACGGCTTCGGTGCAGCGGTGATCGACGAAATGGCGGAGTTCGCGCCGTGTGCGGTCTGGGATCCGGCGCGCGCGGAAGTACACGCCTGCGTGGTCCACGCGGCCGCGCTGGCTGAGGAAGTCGATCGCCGCCACTTCGAACTCGGACTGGTGGGGCCGGATGCCTGGCTCGACGATCACCAGGTTGAGCTCCTGTGGGACGCCCATCTCGAGGCCCGTTCCAACGGCGACTGACGGTCATCCCTTGCCTCTTCGGCACATACCCCCTAGGGTATTCATACATACCCCCAGGGGTATACGAGATCAGCCCGAGAACGGAGTCCTCATCGTGTGCAGCCCCGCCATCTGCCCCACTTGCCGCAAGGTCACCTACGCCGGTTGCGGCCAGCACGTCGACCAGGTTCTGGCCAGCGTGCCGAACGACCGTCGCTGCACATGCCGCTGAACGCAGGTGGATCGATGATCGAGCAGATCGCCGTCGATCAACTCCTCGGCGTCATGGCGGAACAGTCGGTCGTGCTGATCGACGTGCGGGAACCGTGGGAGTTCGACAGTGGCCACGTTCCCGCAGCGCAGTTGCTGCCCATGTCGCTGGTGCCGGGGAATGTCGACCGGTTCCGTTCCGAGCGACCCGTCTTTGTCATCTGCCGCTCCGGCAATAGGTCCGGCCAAGTCGTGCAATGGCTGGCCCACCAAGGAATCCACGCCATCAACGTGGCCGGTGGTACCGCCGACTGGCAGGCCCGCGGCTACCCCCTGGAAACCCCTGCCACCGCGGCCGTTCCCGCCGAAAGGACCCTGTCATGACCCGCGCTCAGATCGAGATCATCGAGACACCGGAACTCGGTGACCGTTCCTATGTCGCCGCGTACCGCGGGACGGCGGTGGTGGTCGATCCGCAGAGAGACATCGATCGAGTGCAGGCAGTGCTCGACCGCCACGACTGGACCGTGACGCATGTGGTCGAGACCCATGTGCATAACGACTACGTCTCCGGCGGCTTGGTGCTGGCCGAGCAACTCGGCGCGACGTATGTGGTGCCCAAGGGTCACGACTACCACTTCGAGGCCACGATCGTGGCCGACGGTGACGTCTTCTTCTCCGGCGAGATGACTTGGCAGGTACTGCACACTCCGGGCCACACCCCGCACCACGTGTCCTACGCGATGTCGATCGGCACCCAGGTCGAGGCGGTGTTCACCGGAGGCTCCCTGCTGTTCGGCAGCGTGGGTCGTCCCGACCTGATCGGTCCCGACACCACCGAGGAACTCGCCCACGCCCAGTGGCACTCGGTGCGCACGCTGGTGACGTCTGTCGACGATTCCGCCGCGGTGCTGCCCACGCACGGGTTTGGGTCGTTCTGCAGTGCGACTGCCACCGTGGGCGTCGAATCCACGATCGGCCACCAGGCCCGGACCAACCCCGCGGCCCTGCTGGACGAGCACGAGTTCGTGGCGGAACTGCTCGAGGGCCTGGACGCGTTCCCCGCCTATTACAAGCACATGGGACCCGCCAACGAACAGGGCGCCCGCGCGATCGATCTGTCCCCCGCTGACGTCGCCGATCCCGAAGAACTGCGCCGACGTATCGACGCCGGCGAGTGGGTGGTCGACCTGCGCAAGCGCAGGCTGTGGGCGGCCGAGCACGTGGCCGGAACTCTCAGCTTCGACACGGATGGCAACGCCATCACCTACGTGGGCTGGCTGATCCCGTGGGGCACCCCGGTGACCCTGCTCGGGGCCACCCAGGAGCAGATCAGTGACTTCCAGCGCAGCCTGACCCGGATCGGCATCGATCGCCCTGCCGCACAGAACGTCGGCGACCCGGGCTCCTGGTCCCGCGGCCCCGCCGACCTGCGCTCGGTGGAACGCGTGGACTTCCCGGTGTTGGCCCAAGCGCTGGCTGACGACCCGCATCGGATCCTGGTCGACGCGCGACGCCGCACCGAGTGGCAGGAAGGCCACATCGATGGAGCGCGCCATGTCCCGCTGCACGAGTTCCCAGAGAAGCTCGGCCAACTCAAGGCATGGTCGGAGGCCGCGGCCCATGCCGGGACCGATCCCCGAGTGTGGATCTCGTGTGGCAGCGGATTCCGCGCAATGGCCGGAGCATCGCTGCTGGCACGCGCGGGGGTTCCGGTGGTTGCCGTGGACGATGCGTTCGCTCACGCGGCCGATGCCGGGCTCCCGATCGTGACCACGGAGCACGACACGATGCTCGGTGCCGCCTACGCGGACTGATCATGGAACTGCTCGTGTTCGCCCTGATCGGCGTCGCGCTGGGCTTGGCCTTGGGCCTGTTCGGTGGCGGCGGCGGAATCCTGGCGATCCCACTGCTCATCGCCGCCGGGGTTCCGGCCGACGAAGCGGGCACCACAGCGTTGATCGTGGTGGGGATCGGCGCGATCGGCGGGTTGATCCCCCATGCCCGTGCCGGTCGGGTGGACTGGCGCGAGGGCGCGGTGTTCGGGGGCATGGGCATCGTGGGCGCCATGGCGGGCTCGGTCCTGGCCCTGCGTACGGATGACCACCTGCAACTCATGGCCTTCGCGGTGCTGCTCGTGATCGCCGGCGTGCTCATGATGCGCAACGCGCTGCGCAAGCCCGACCCGGAGTCCACCCCGACGGACCACGAGCGGGCCGCATGGCCGTTGATCGTGATGACCGCGGTGGGCGTGGGTCTGCTGACCGGATTCTTCGGAGTGGGCGGTGGGTTCCTGGTCGTTCCCGCCCTGACCCTGGTGCTGGGCATGAGCATCCATCGGGCCACCGCGACAGCCTTGCTGGTCATTGTGATCAACTCCGCCGCTGCCCTCATTCCCCGCGCGAGCGAAGCCCTCGACGTCCCGGCCGCTGTGACTGTCACCCTGGGCGTACTGATCGCCAGCGCGCTGGCTGCGCAGTGGTCGAACCAGTGGTCCCGGCGCAGCCTGGGGGTCGGGTTCGCGGTGCTGGTGCTGGCCATGTCAGCGTTGACCATGGCGCAAGCGGCGGTGAGCTAGATATGCCCCAGAACTGCTTTCTGGCCACGCTGTCGACGTGGTCAATGCGGCGCTGGCTGGTCGCTGCTGGTGCTGCTGTCCTGACGCTGACGGTCGTGGGGCTGCCCACCGCTGTGATTCCGAACCCGGTGTTCGGTCGCGAGATCCCGCCCACTGACTGGGCGCTGGAGGTGTTGGTCGTCACCAGCATCCTGGGGGGACTGTTGGCTGCGACGTATGTCCGCAATGACGATCCCGCCATGCTGCCGCTGGCGGTCGATGAGCGCCCAGCCCGGGGCGGAGCGCTGGGGGCGTTCCTGGCGTATCTGGCGATCGGCTGCCCGGTCTGCAACAAGCTCGTGCTTGTGGCGCTGGGCTCCACCGGGGCCGTGCAGTGGTTCGCCCCCGTGCAGCCGTACCTGGGGGCCGCGGGGCTAGTCGTGCTGGCCTGGGCGCTCGCGGTTCGCTTGCGCGGCGAGCTGGTGTGTTCGCTGGGGAGTCGACCTGCCGAGTCCCCCATGGAGAGCGTCGATTCCCGGTGAGGGGCCGATGACTCTAAGCGCGCGGGAGCCGTCGGAGATT
>CAZCRC010000032.1:0-12507 GCA_964500995.1 uncultured Actinomycetes bacterium | reverse complement strand
TGAGTGGCACCAGCAACCAGACCGACCGGGACAAGTGGCGCACCGCACTGCAGGCGATGTACTCCGATGCGCCGACGGCCGTCGCCGGCTCAGCGAACGGCACCTTGTCGGCGCTGGATCAGGTGGCGGCGCTCAACGCACAGGAGTACACCCCGGACGGTGGCGCCGACTACCCGAGCAGCAATCTTGGTCGGGCGTTACGCGATGCCGCTCGGCTGGTCAAGGCCGATATCGGGGCTCGGGTGATCACGGTCGACGAAGGTGACTGGGACATGCATGCCGGGCTGGGTCGAACCGACGGGGGCTGGATGTTCGACAAGTTGACTGACCTCGGCGAGGCGCTTGCTGCGTTCGCCGCGGACCTGGGGCCAGCACTGGATCAGGTGACCCTGGTGACGATGAGCGAGTTCGGTCGCCGCGTCGAGGAGAACGAGTCCGGCGGGGTCGACCACGGCTGGGGCAACTGCATGTTCGTCCTGGGCGGCCACGTTGTCACCGACGTCCACGGGGCCTGGCCCGGCCTGGCCCCCGACGCACTGACCGACGGCGATCTGACGGTGACCACGGACTACCGGGCCGTGCTCGCGGATGTCCTCGCCAACCGAACGGGAGCATCTGTCGATCAGATCCGCACCGTGTTCCCCAACTACTCCGGCTCCGGATTGGGAGTCACTTCGGTGTGACAGAGGTTGCGCCCGACTCATCATGGGTGGCGGGGACCTCGGGCGGTGGCCAGCGTTTGTCGTGGGCCACTCGGATCACGAACCCGATCACGGCACCCAGGATGGCGACGGGGGCCGTGGCCACCCCAGCGCTGGACGTGACCAGCAAGGCCAGGAGCCCCGCAGTGAAGGGCAGCTTCAACGAGGACGCCACACAGGCCGCGATCGCGGCCACGATCATCGGAGTCTCAAGTGCAGGGTCGACGAACAGCGCCACCGCGGCGCCCGTGCCTACCCCCAGGGACAGGGCAGGAAAGATCGGCCCCCCGCGGAATCCGGCACTGAGCGCGATGCCGTACGTGAGCATGCGAGCCAGCGTGACCAGGGCGAGGGCGCCAGCGGACTCCGAAGCGATCATCGCCGGAAGGCCCTCCTCACCATCGAACAGGACGGTGTCTAGGGGCAGCCCGGCCCACGATGTCGCGACGACACCCACGATTGCAATGACCGCGGCGGCGCCAAAGACCGTGGCGGTGGGATTCCGCTGTCCGAGAGCGAAGACGCGCCAGCCGATTGCGCGCGCGGTCAGAGTGAGCAGCGTGGCCACGATCGCGGTCAACGCGCCCAGCAGGAGGCTCCACCACGGCAGCCGATCCACGGGCGCCAAGCCCGAGACGGACAATGCGTGGGTGCCCAAACCGCTGATTCCACCGAGTCCGGTCATGACCAGGTAGCCGGTCCCCAAGGCCACGTAGGTGGGCAGTAGCGCAGCAGCCGGCAGCACCCCCAGAGCGGCGAACTCCAAGAACATGAACGCGGTGATGAACGGATTGCCCAGGATCGCGCCGATCGCTGCGGCCCCACCGAGCAGCATCGCCAACTGTCGGGCGTCGGCGCCGGCGTTGCGCGCCACCAATCCGCCGAGGGCGGTGCCACAGGCAATGAGGGGCGCCTCAGGGCCCAGCGGCATGGCCAGGGCCAGTGTCGCCAGTGCGGCCAGCGCGACGGATCCGATCTGTCGCGGGCCGATGTCGAAGTGCAGGCCGGTCAGCGGGGCCCCACCGGTATGTCCTGGTAGCCGTTGCGCCACGGCTACCAGCGCCGCAGACAGCAGCGCGAGCGGAAGTACATACCACCAACTGGCGGAGTGGAAGCCAACGCTCTCGGGGATGTCCTCCCACACCAGGTCCTGCAGGAGCGTCACGAGACCCAGGAACACCGAGGCGACCAAGGCCCCTCCGATACCCATGCCGACGGCGAGGGCCAGCATGCGGCCCAACTGGCTCGGATCGACCTCGGGCGAAGGCGGCGTGGCCGGTGCTGCGGCACTCATGCGGAAGCGGTGTAGAAGCGCTCGACCTCGCCGAGCGCCTCGTCCAGGATCGCCAACCCCTCACGCGCATCCGACTCAGCGATGTTGCACGGCGGGACCACATGGAGCCGGTTGAAGTTCACGAACGGCAGCAGGCCGCGGCTCACACAGGCTGCGGTCAGTGCCGCCATCGCCTCGCTCGTTCCGCCGTAGGGGGCCAGGGGCTCGCGGGTGGCGCGGTCCGACACCAGGTCCAGTGCCCAGAACACACCCAGCCCGCGGACCTCCCCGATCACCGGGTGACGGTCGGCCAGTTCGTGCAGCGTCGGCCCGATCACCTCCGCGCCGACTCTGCGGGCGTTGCCCACGATGTCCTCGTCCTTCATCACCTGGATCGTGGCCAGTGCGGACGCACACGCCAGGGGATGCCCGCTGTATGTCAAGCCACCGGGAAAGACTCGCTCGTCGAACGTGGCTGCGATCTCGTCACTGATCAGGACCCCGCCCAAGGGCACGTATCCGGAGTTGCTTCCCTTGGCGAAGATGATCAGGTCGGGGTCGACCCCCCAACTGTCGATGGCCAGCCACTGGCCGGTGCGGCCGAAACCGGCCATGACCTCGTCGGCGATGTAGACGATGCCGTACTTGTCGCACAGCGCGCGTACCCCCTCGAGGTAGCCGGGCGGTGGTACGAGAATGCCTGCAGTCCCCACCACGGTCTCGATCAGTACGGCGGCGATCGTGGCGGCGCCCTCGAACTGGATCACCTGTTCCAGGTGAGCCAACGCGCGCTCGCTCTCCTGCGCCTCGTCCTGGGCCCAGAACGCCGACCGGTACAGGTAGGGGCCGAAGAAGTGGACGTGACCGTAGGCGAACTCGTTCGGCCAGCGCCGCGGGTCACCGGTCGCATTGATGGCCGCGCCGGTGTTGCCGTGGTAACTACGGTAGAAACTGAGCACCTTGTGCTTGCCGGTGTGGACCCGCGCCATGCGGATCGCGTTCTCGGCGGCGTCCGCGCCACCGTTGGTGAAGAACACCTTGTTGTGTCGCTCGGGGGCGAGTTCGGTGATGGCGCGGGCCGCTCGCCCGCGGACCAGCGATGCGTGCTGTGGAGCCAACGTGACCTGGACCCCCGCCTGCTCCTGGATCGCTGCCACGACGGCAGGGTGCTGATGGCCCACGTTCGTATTGACCAGTTGGCTGGAGAAGTCCAGGAAACTGTTGCCCTCGAAGTCCCAGATGCGACTGCCGGAGCCCGACGCGAACACCCGCGGATTCAGGGCGCCTTGGGCGCTCCACGAATGGAACACATGGGCGCGGTCGAGGTCGAAGGCCTCGGCGTTGCTGCCGTCAGCCACGGGGGAGTTCATCGGGATTTCGCTCATGCGGGAAGCCTACGGCCCCCGTCGTGGGGCTTCGCTGGCTACGGTGGAGTGGGCGGCATCTGATCGCCCATGGAGGGAGGGGTCACATGAACACCGAACAGTTCGACACCATGCGGCAGGGGCAGGGTTTCATCGCGGCGTTGGACCAGAGTGGGGGGAGCACGCCCAAGGCGCTGCGCCTGTACGGGGTCGCGGACGACGAATACAGCAATGACGATGAGATGTTCGACCTCATCCACCAGATGCGCACCCGCATCATCACGAACCCGGCGTTCGGTGGCGATCGGATTCTGGGATCGATCCTGTTCGAACAGACCATGGACCGCGACATCGAGGGGGTGGGATCCGCGGCCTACCTGTGGGACGTCAAGCACGTCGTGCCGTTCCTGAAGATCGACAAAGGACTGGCCGCCGAAGCCGACGGGGTGCAGGTGATGAAGCCGATCGACGGGCTCGACACGCTGCTGCCGCGCGCGGTGGCCAAGGGCGTGTTCGGCACGAAGATGCGGTCCGTCATCAAGACGGCCGATCCCGTGGGGGTCGCTGAGGTGGTGGACCAGCAGTTCGAGGTCGCACGTACCGTCCTCGCGGCCGGCCTGGTGCCGATCATCGAACCCGAGATCGACATCAACAGCCCGAGCAAGGCTGCCGCCGAGGAGCTCCTGAGGCAGGAGTTGCTGACCTGCCTGGGCGAGTTGGGTCCGCAGGACTGGGTCATGCTGAAACTCACGCTGCCCGATGTCCCCGACTTCTACACCGAACTCATCGAGCATCCGCGGGTGCTGCGGGTCGTGGCCCTGTCCGGCGGGTACACGCGGGAGCGCGCCGACGAACTGCTGCGCGCCAACCACGGCATGATCGCCAGCTTCTCCCGGGCGTTGACGGAGGGTCTCACGGCGCAGCAATCCGATGCGGAGTTCACCGCGACGCTCAACGCGTCGATCCAGAGCATCTACGACGCATCGCTGACCTGATCCGGGACCCGGCGTTCCGCTCGATGTCACCCGTCGCCCCCGACAGGAATACGATCGAAGTGGAGAAGCCATGGCTCGTTCCACTGCCGGGGGACCGGTCGACCACCTGCGCAGGGTCTGGGATGCCCTGCCAGAGGCGCATGTCCTGCTCCTGCCGGTTCGTGACGATGCCGGCGAGGTGGTGGACTTCCAGATCGCTGAGGCCAACAAGGCGGCGGGTCGGCTTCATGGACGGAAACGCAAGGCGCTCATCGGCTCGCAGTTGTTGTCGGTGCTATCCGACGATGAGGCGACTCGGACATTCCGGTTGTCGTGTGAAGCCCTCACGGCCGGATCGACTCTGACAGCGGAGGCCGCCGGATCGATGCTTCGGGTCGTGCCCGTCGGCGATGCGGTCGCCTGCACCTGGCGGGACTCCGCCGCGAACTGGGAGGATTCACGCCACTCGTTGGTCGCGGCCGCCCGCTACCAAGCGGTCGTGGACGCACTCACTGACGCCGTGCTGCGCGTGGATGCCGATGGCATCATCCGGTGGGCGTCGGCACCGCTGCTCGACTGGGAGCCCGAGGACCTGGTGGGGTGCGCGTTGGGGGACATCGTCGATGCGGGAGATCCGGTCGGGTCGGACCGAGGGGGTGGGGTGTCGGTTCTGACGATGCCCGGCGATCGACCGGTCACCGTGATCGGGATCCGGGATCGCGCTGGCATATCCCACCCGCTGTCGTTGGTGGCGGTCCGGGACCCGGTTGGTGGCGATCCCGCGGGCGTGATCGTCGGGGTGCGGGACGTGAGCGTCCTCACCGATGCACTGCAGCGCGGTGCGGTGGCGCGACAGTTGGCCGATCAGGCGCGCATGTTCATGGATCAGTCGACGATCGGCATGGCCATGGCCGATCGCACGGGCCGGTTCACCTATGTGAACGCCGCCCTGGCGCAGTTGTTGGACTTCACGCCGGAGGAGTTGGTCGGTCGGACGTTCGTGGACATCACGGCACCTGGTGACGTCGTCTCCGGACGTGACGCGGTGGCGCAGATGCTGGCGGGTGATCTGCCCTCGCTGACGACCCGGAAGCGGTACTTGAACCGCTCCGGGGGGATCGTGTGGGCCGATGTCGCGGTCACGCCCGTGCGGAACGCCGCGGGCGACTTCGACCACTTCGCCGCTCAGGTGGTCGATGTCACGTCCGAAGTGGCCGCGAACGAAGCGTTGCAGCGCAGCGTGCGCCGCTTCCGACTGCTTGCGGAGAACGCCTCGGACATCGTGTACCGCACCGATCTCAACGGGGTGATCGAGTGGATCTCGCCCTCGGTCAGCGAGGTTCTCGGCTGGGACCCGGAGTTGCTGGTGGGCACGAAGTCGACGGCACTGGTCGCGTCCGCCGATCTGGCGCGAGTGAGCAGCAGTCGGTCACGGGTCATCCGCGGGTTCCGCGAAGAGGGCGTGCTGGCGCAGTTTCTGACAGTGCGCGGCGGCAGGCGGTGGATGTCGGTGTCGGCAAAGCCGATCCTGGGCGAGGACGACAACGTGGCCGGAGCCGTCGTGGCGTTGCGCGACGTCGACAGCGAGCAGCGGGCCCATCAGGATCTGGCACTTGCCCAAGAACGGTTCCGGCTGGCGATGGACGTGGCCCCGCAGGGGATGGCGTTGACCGATGCGAACGGGGTCGTCGTCGATGTGAACCCCGCCGCGGCCCGACTGTTGGGGGTGGAGCGTTCCGAGATGTTGGGTGCCCGGCTGTCCGAGGTCCTGTCCGCGCAGGCCGGCGACTGCGCCAGCGACGAGCGCCACGAGCATGTCCGAACGACCAGTGATGGCGAGTCGTGGATCGATCACATCAGCAGCCGACTCTCTGGCGATGACGTTGCCGGATCCGGCTTCGTGGTCCATCAGTTCGTCGACGAGACCGAGGACCGGATCTGGATGCGCGAACTGGAACACCGCGCGAGCCATGACGTCCTGACGGGGGTGGCGAACCGGCGCAGTCTGCTGACGCACCTGGATCGGCTGTTGGACGCCGGGCGGGCGACAGGACGAATGGCAGAGGGGATCGGCGTTCTGTTCGTCGACGTCGACAACTTGAAGCAGATCAACGACGCCCATGGCCACCATGTGGGGGATGCGGTCCTGGCCCGGATCGCGGATCGGGTCGCCCGCGCCTTGCGCCGGGGCGATCGGGTGGGGCGCATCGGTGGTGACGAGTTCGTGGTCGTGCTCGACGGCGTCGACTCGGAGGCGGAACTCCGGCGTGTGGCCGAGAAGGCCCGTTTGGCCGCGCGTCGGCCGATGGACATCGACGGTCAACAGATCCACGCCACCGTGAGCATCGGGGCTGCACTGGTGGGGGAGTCCGAGGATGCTGACTCCGTTCTGACCCGAGCTGACGCGGCGCTCTACGCGGCGAAGGCGGCTGGTCGGGACTGTGTGCAGGTGCACGCGGACGGCCCGGCGACCTCACCGGGTGGGAGTGCGGCGGCGCCAGTGCAGCACGTAGCGGGTGAGCACGAAGCCGCCGACAGCGCAGCCGATGATGATGGTGAACCCCGGCCAGGCATAGGACAGGACGACGGAGCCCAGCAGGATCAGCGCCAGCCCGAGGATGAGCCGTGAGTTCACCGGCGCGGCTGCGACCCGCAGGTCCGGGTCGGTGAGGGGCGGGGCGATCACACGCGGATCGGTCGGTGCGGACCGCCGGGTGGCGTCGTAGCGACTGCGCAGGTCGGGGTCGCTCAGGACCAGATAGGCGACGTGGACGGTGCGGAACGCGGCTTCGTCGCCGCCGGAGTCGGGGTGCGTGGTTCGGGCGCGACGGTGCCAGGACCGCTGCACGTCGGCCATCGAGGCGTCCGGGCTCAGGTGGAGCGCCTGATACAGGTCGGCGTCCACCTGATCCCACAACTCGGGCTGATCCCACAACTCGGGCTTGGTCATGACAATTCGAGTGTGCCACTGGAACGGGCGAGCGGAATGTCGAGCGGCGCGTCGGTAGGCTCTCCGGATGCGGATCTCGACGTCGTTTCATGATGTGCCAGTGGCTGGGGTGGAGCGTCCGATGCGGACACTTGTGGCGGCGCCGGCTGCTGGCGGGGACTTTCCCGCCGTTGCGTTCTACTCCGACATCTTCCAGTTGTCCGAGACCACCGTGCGGTGGGTGAGCCGGTTGGCCAGCTACGGCTTTGTCGTTGCCGCGCCCGAGATCTACTACCGGATCGAACCCGCTGGGACCGTCTTGCCGTTCGACGACGACGGTAAGGCGCGGGGACAAGCCGACGTCGAGGCGCTGACGACTGCTCATTTCGACGAGGACATCGCGGCGCTGCTGTCGTGGTTGCCGGAACAACCGGGCGTTGCGGGGACGGCGTTGGGCGTGGCCGGGCACTGCACGGGCGGGCATCTGGCGTTCCGGGCGGCCATGCGACCCGAGGTGGCCGCCACTGTGTGCTGGTATCCCACCGGGCTCGCAGATGGGCGGCTGGGTGCCGACCCGGACTCCGGTTCGTTGGCGCAGTCGGAACGGATCGATGGCCCGATGCTGTTGATCTTCGGTGGTTCGGATCCGCACACTCCCGCGGCCGACCGCGACATCGTGCGGCACGGGCTCGACGCCGCAGGCGTCGACTACCGCTGGTCGGTCGTCGAGGGGGCCGAACACGCCTTCGGCCGTGATGTCGGCCCGCGCTGGGATCCCCAAGCCACCGACAAGGCCTTCGCCCAGACGGTGGCCTTCTTCGGGGAGCACCTCCGCGGGTGACCGGACACCTGCCGCAGCTGCGGTCCTACGGGATGATCTGTGAGCTGAACGCGAGGCAGTAGTTGTCGTCGTCGTCGGAGTCGCCGGTGCTGGCCTGCTCCACCGCCACGGGGTTCAGCCATAGATTGACGTCGGGAGTGCCGCCAACGCCATCGCCGCTGACCGTGGGGGCGGGGCATCCGGCCTGCGGTTGCTGGACCCAGCTGCCCCAATCACTCCAGGAGTGTTCGGCCCACCGGCTCCACACCCCCACGGAACTGCCGTCGTAGCCCAGCGACACGCTCTGCCCGGGACCGCCGGTCAGGGTGATGCCCAGGGTGCCCGCGAACGAGGTGTCGAAGTCCCCGCCCTCGTTCAAGTACAGCCAGGTGTCGGCGGCCGTCGCTTCCTGCGCGGGGATGGGCAGGTACGCCTGCACCGAGTAGTCGCCGTTCGGTTGCAGGGAGCCGGTGACGTTGCTGAAGTCCAGGCCGACGACGCTCACGCTGCCGGGTCCAAAGGTTCCCGAGGCGCCTTGGTTCGCGGCGTACGAGAACTGCAGTGGGCCCTGCACCGAGGCGATGGCGAGGTCCACGTTGACGGAGAAGTTGCCGCTGGCGGTGACCACAGATCCGTTCTGAGTCGTCAGCGCCAGCGTTCCGTCGAGCGACTGATCCAAGAAGCTGACATCACCGGTCAACTGGAAACTCAGGGACGACTGCGTTCCGGTCCGCTGGTACGTGAAGGTGACGTCGGCGTTGTCGAATCCGAACCCGGCGATGGTCACGTTCCCCTGTGACGCGGCTTGGAAGTTCGCCGTGACGGTATTGGGACCGGATTGGTCGTAGCTGCCCTGCACCGCCAGCGAGGAGTCGCCGACTGTCACGGTGGAGCCGAAGCCGATCTCGAAGACGTCAGCGGAGGGGTCGAGGTCGAGATCGAACGTGGAGTCGGTCAGGGTGGCGCCGCCGAGTTCGAACTGCCGATGAACAGACTGGCTTTGACGGCGAAACCGCCAGAGCCGAGATCGAGTTGGGAGTTGAAGTCGATGGGGTCGCCTGAGATCACGCCGTCGAAGTCGAGCGCAAACCCGGGGGCGATGTCGACGTCGGCGAACTGGCAGCCCAGCGGAGCGAGCAGCACGTTGGCGTAGTCGGCGATCAGGACGCCTTCGTTCATGAAGTCGATCGCCTCGGTCGTTGATCCGTTCTGGCCCACGGAGAACTGCAGGCAGGGGGTGTCGGAGATGTCGATCACCAGGCTGATGGGGGTGTTCGGTTGGATGCCCAGCGAACCGGTCCACGATGTCGGGACGTCGGCAGACGCCGCCAACCCCAGCGAGTCCGAGGTGCCGATGCTGCCTGCGATCGCGAGGTTGTCCAAGGTGAGGCCCTGCTGACCGAACGCTGATTGCACCGGGTTGCCCCCGGCGGCGGTGGCGGTGAAGCCGAACGTCGGTGAGGTCAGGTCGACGTCCACTCCGACGCTGAGGGGCACGGTGTCGGCGGGCGTGGAGCCGTCGGTGGCGGCGGGGGTGAAGTAGGACCCGTCGGCGGTCAGGTCGATCTCGAGATCGCCGCCGCCATAGTCGACCGTCAACTCGACGTCGGAAACGCTCAGGCTCGGCTGTGTGGCGGCGGGGCCACCGGTCAGGTAGAGCGGGTCGGTGAACGTGTAGGTGATCCCGCCGGAGAATCCCAGCCCCTGGGGTCCATCGGTCACGACGGCTTGGAAGGTTCCCTGCCCCGCCAGTCCGCCCAGGTTCTGCGCCATGCTCGTGGGGGCCGTGAACGTGCCGTACAGGGCGGCGGATTCTGCGGCGACGGCGATCGGGGCGGCATGACCGGGCACGGTCACCGTGGTGTCGTAGCTGGAGTACACGAGCACCACGTCGTCGAACGTGGAGTCGGTTGTCGGGGAGCCCGTGGGGCTGAACTCGGCGAGGTCCGCGGCCAGACAGTAGCCCTGCGAGTTGATGGTGCCGACGACGTCCACTTGGTCGTCGCCGAACGCGCCGTCGATGGTGGCGGCGAAGGTGACGACCTCGCCGGTGGTGGTGGCATCCGAGCAGTCGCCGGTGGGTGCCTTGTCGCTGACGGTCACGGTGACGTCCTCGAGGTCCAGGCCGGCGGGGCCGAAGTTGTCCGGGGTGATCTGGGCCTCGAAGTCGATGGCCATGGTGGTCAGATCCACGTCGACGGTTGCTAGGTAGGGGCTGCTCGCCCCGCCGACGCCGATCGTGCCGGTGGCGTCGAGTGAGAGCCGGACTTCGCCGGTGGTGCACGATGCGCTCTTTGGTGGGCACTGGTTGGTGACGGTGGCGCTGACGGTTGCCACGGTGATGCCACTGGGCATGGTCAACTGCGAGGCGTCCCCGGATGCCGAGAATCCCAAGGTTCCGTTCGCGTAGGTCAGGTCACCCGCCAGGTTGGTCACCGTGACGTCGTCGCTGGACCAGGGCTGCTGTTGCGCCAGGGCCAGTGACCAGGACGAGTCCCCGTCGTACTTGCCGGTGATGCTCACCGGCACCGAATCACCGTCTGCCTGGATCGCCACCGTCCCGGTGACACCGAGCCCGGAGGCATCCCAGTCGACGGCCAGTTTGGTGAGTGAGGCATGGTCGAACAGCGTGATGGGGCTGTCGAGAGTTGCCTGGACGTCGTAGCTGAGGGATCCGGAAGGGGTGGTCAGGGCGATCGTGCCGGTACCCGAAGCGCTGGCCTCCGAGCCGTCACCGGCGGGGAAGAGGGCGATGTTGGCCGCGGATGCGGTGAGGGCAAAGGTTCCGTCGCTGCCCACCTGTCCGCTCAGTTCCACACTGCCCGTGCGATCCGCGCCCGCTGCGTCGCTGGCCGAGGCGTCCAGCGACAGGGGCTGGTCGGCGGTCGGCGTGAACGCCAGTGTCGTGGTGCCCTTCCAGCCCTGCGGGAGGTCCAGGAACAGGAATTCGGCCAGGCTCAGCGAGCCGCTGAGGGCGCCGAGGCCGGTACCGGACCACGGTGCCGTGATCGCGGCGGATCCGGTGGTGAACGACAGTGTCGGATTGCCCAGGAAGGACACCCCTTCGGCCCACGATGCTGGTGGCTGGAAGGTGCCGGCAGTGAGAGATAGACCCGTACTGGTGAGCGTGCCGGTGAGTCCGCTGAACTGATGGACTCCCACTTTGGCTGACGCTTGAGACAGGTTGATCGCGGCGTTCCCAGCCGAACACGAGGCTCCCGTCGTGCTGACAGGGCCTGGGGTCAGGGTGGCCTGGTCGGCCATGGCCACAGGACTGGTGAGTGACCCGGACTTCGCGTGCTGGAACAGTTGGCAGAAGGTGCTGAGCTTCGTTGTGGCGTTCGCCTGCACTCGTGGCAATGCTTGCGCGGTGTACGTCGCGCGGCCGGGGAGCACCCGAATGGTCTCGGTTCGGTGGGTGTGATGCCCGCGTGCGTCCGTCACTCGCAGACCCACCATCACCAGTCCCGGCCGGGTGGGGGCACGGACAGTCACAGACCGGCCGGTCCTGCTGCCGGACAGCAGGCGCTTGGCGCCGTGCTCCACTCGCCACCGGTGTGTGAGGTCGGCCTTGGCGACGGTGCTAGCCCGCAGTCGGATCGCCTTGCCCGCACGAACGCGGGTTGCCCCCGGATTGCCGATGTGGACCCCGATGGCGCGCCGGATGCGGTGCCCCGTCCAGTCCGTTCGGTCTGGAATCGAGCGGGGTCCGCGGGCCTTCGTGGTGGCCTCGCGGGCGTCGAAGGTTGCGGCCTTGCGGGGTGTGACCGTCACGGCGACCTGATCGCGCACGGTGGCCCCATTCGCGGTGGCCTGCACCTGGAAGCGCAGTGTGCGCCGCGCGGTGACTGCTGGGACCGCGAAGCGCGCCGCCACCGCGGTGTGGGCGTGGGCCTGCTGTCGGGGGCCGATCCACGCGACGCGGGGCCCACTGAGTTGTTTCCATCGGTACGACGCGCGGTCGCGTTCGCTCGTGCCTGCGATGTCGGCGTGCAACTGCACGGTCTTGCGTGGTGCTGCGGTCACGGAGCGGCCAACCGGCGCCAGCACCTTCCGGTCGGAGACTCGCGCCCTGACCCCAAGGCGTGGACTCACGGACATCACCGTGGTGTCGGAGTCTCGGTGTCGGCCGGATTCGGTCTTCCACTACACGGTGGTGCGGGTGGTCCGATCGGCGGGTGTCTGGGCTCGGTACGAACGGCTCGCGTGCACTCGCACGGTGATCGCTCGCGCCGGGGACGACGCCGAGATCCGGCGGTCGAGGGAGCAGTTGATCCGACCTCCGCGGGAGTTGTCGGCGCAGTCCCAGCCGCGGTCCTGGACGGTCAGTGGGCGCAGGCCGTCCGGCAGGTTCACCCGCAGCCCGGTGGTGCCTTTGGTGTGTCCGACGCTGTCAAGGGACAGTAGGAACTGCCCAGTCGCGGACATGAAACCTGCCCGCTGACG
>CAZCRC010000031.1:9514-12594 GCA_964500995.1 uncultured Actinomycetes bacterium | reverse complement strand
ACAGGATGAATCCGACGAGTCCGGGACCGACCACGGAGGCATCGACGTAGCGGGTGGGTTCGCTCGGTGGCACCGGGTCCTGGGCGGGTAGCACCGCGGCCGACACCAGCGTCTGGGACTGCAGCATTGTCATGGCGATGTGCGCTCCTCTTAGACGATCTCGCACACTAGTCTCGCAGGCAGTTGGCTCAGCGCCCAACCATCCCGCATCCACGCCGTGCTGAGGAGCCATCATCACCGCCCCACCACTGACCGACGAGCAGATGCTGCGCATCCGCTACGGGCTCGACCGCAACCCGTGGCCGCGTCGAATCCTGGTCGGCGCGGTAGTGGCCGGATTCCTCGCGGTGCTGGTATTCACCGGCTTCGCGCTCGGATCCAACGCCGGAGTCGAGGGCAAGGCGTTGGCGTGGCAGGCGGGTCCCACCTCCGTCACCGTCGACGTTGAACTCCGCGGCTCCAGCACCGGTCCGGTCACGTGTGTGGTCCGGGCACAGGACGTCCGCTCCACGGACATCGGATACCGGGAGGTCACGTTCCCTTCGTCGCCCACGACCCGCAGCGTCGAGATCCCCACGCTTTTCCGCGCGTCGTCGGTGGCCATCTTGGGGTGTGCGCCTGCGGGGACGGAGGTTCGGGTGCCCCCACCGGACTTCCCACCCGGTGTCGCCATCCCCTGAGGTGGCCGGAGCGGTCAGTCCGCTTCGCCCGTCGGCTGCTTCAGGTAGCCTCGCTGCTTTGAGTGGGAACACCGGAGGTACCACGATGAGCGACATCCACTGGCTGACGCAGGAGGCCTACGACGCCCTGCAGGCGGAGCTGGCCGACCGAGAGGGGCCACGCCGCGCCGAGATCGTCAAGCGCATCGAACTGGCCCGCGAAGAGGGCGACCTCAAGGAGAACAGCGGCTACCACGCCGCCAAGGACGAGCAGGGGCACAACGAGGCCCGGATCAAGCAGTTGAAGGCGATGCTGGACAAAGCGCAGGTCGGCTCGCCCGAGTCCGCGGCCGATGAAGTGGCCCACGGCAAGGTCGTGTCGGTGCGGTTCCCGTCGTTGGACATGGACGAGACGTTCCTGTTGGCCTCGCGCGAAGAGGCCGCGCATGCGTCCATCGAGGTCTACTCCACCACCTCGCCGCTGGGTGCGGCGGTGTCCGGCCACAAAGTGGGGGATACGGTTTCCTACCAACTGCCCAACGGGAACTCCATGCAGGTGGAGATCCTGTCCGTCGGCGACTACACCCCCTGATCGGGAACTCACGAAAGCGAGCAGCATGACCGCAGCCATCGAGGCGCATGGGCTGGTCAAGGTCTACGAGTCACGCAGCGGGCGGGTCCGCGCACTCGACGGCGTTGACCTCACCGTCCCCGAGGGGACGGTCCTGGGCCTACTCGGGCCCAACGGGGCCGGAAAGACCACCACCGTCCGCGTCCTGACCACACTGCTCACTCCGGACGAGGGAACCGCGAGCGTCGCCGGGTGCGACGTGGTGTCCCAAGCAGATCAGGTGCGTCGCCGGATCGGACTGTCCGGGCAGTACTCCGCCGTGGACGAGTACCTGACCGGCCGCGAGAACCTGCAGATGATCGGTCGGCTCTACCACTTGGGCAAGAAACGTGCCGCGGCGCGGGCAGAAGAGCTGCTGGACCGATTCGACCTCGCCGACGCCGCTGACCGGCCGGTGAAGGGGTACTCCGGCGGCATGCGCCGCCGCTTGGACCTCGCAGGCGCGCTCGTCGCCCACCCACCGGTGCTGTTCCTGGACGAGCCGACCACCGGCCTGGACCCTCGCAGCCGACTGGGGCTGTGGGACGTCATCGAGGGCCTGGTTCGTGACGGCACCACCCTGCTGCTGACCACTCAGTACCTCGAAGAAGCGGATCGACTGGCCGACACGATCGCCGTCGTCGACCACGGCAAGGTGATCGCACGAGGGTCCAGCGACGAACTCAAACTGCAGGTCGGCGGTGAACGACTCGAACTCGTCGTCGCATCGGCTGACTCCCTGACCGCAGCGCGCGACACCCTGGCGCGGCTGGGCATCGATGAACCCTCGGTCGAGCCGCACACCCGCTCCGTCGGGGTCTCGGTCACTGGCGGCGCGAAGACCCTGCTCGAGGCACTGCGCCAACTCGACGAACAGGGCGTCGAAGTGTCCGACGTCGGACTGCGACGGCCGACCCTGGACGACGTGTTCCTGACGCTGACCGGCCAGCGCACCGAGCCCGGAGAGGACTCCTGATGACCACCACTGCCCCCGTGGACACCACTCCACTGCCCGCGCCCAGCGCCCTGTCGGCCGCGGTCGGCGACACCCTGACGATCACCCGACGCAATCTGACGCGCCTGCTGCGGGTGCCCGACTCCGTGGTGTTCGGAATCATCCAGAGCGTCATGTTCGTGCTGCTGTTCCGGTTCGTGTTCGGCGGCGCGATCGAGGTTCCGGGTGGCTCCTACGTGGAGTTCCTGATGGGTGGCATCTTCGTCCAGACGGTGGCGTTCTCGTGCGCGACCACCACGGTGGCCATGTCGGCGGACCTGCAGGGCGGCATCATCGACCGGTTCCGCTCCCTGCCCATGGCCCGCGGCGCCGTGCTGGCCGGTCGCACGATCGCGGACCTGGGATTCGGCGCGATCACGGTGCTCGCGATGGCCATCACGGGGCTACTCGTCGGATGGCGCACGCACTCGTCCCCGCTGATGATCATCGCCGGGTTCGCACTGTTGGGCCTGTTCGCCTACGCGTTCCTGTGGATCGGCGCGGTCATCGGCATGAGTGTGGCCAGCCCCGAGGTCGCCCAGACCGCTGGCCTGATCTGGCTCTTCCCGCTGACCTTCGTGTCCAACGTGTTCGTGCCCTTGGAGTCGATGCCCACGTGGCTGCAGCCGATCGCAGCGTGGAACCCGGTCTCGTGCGCGGCGTTGGCGCTGCGTGACCTGTTCGGCAACCTGCCCGCCGGCTACGACGCGGGCGAGTGGTTCCCGATGCAGAACCCGATCCTGATGACGATCGTGTGGTGTGTGGTGATCCTGGCGATCTTCATGCCCCTGGGTGTCGCCCGCTACCGCCAGGCCGC
>CAZCRC010000031.1:0-9414 GCA_964500995.1 uncultured Actinomycetes bacterium | reverse complement strand
GCGCTCAGTCGAGGGAGATGTCGTATCCGGCGGTCCGCAGCGCCGCGATCACGGCATCCCGGTGGTCGGGCCCACGGGTCTCCAACAGGACCATGATCTCGACCTCGCCGACAGCGAGTCGCGGGTCACTGCGGAAGTGGCTGACGTCCAAGACGTTGACCTCGGTGTCGGCGAGCGCACCCAGGTAGCCCGCCAGGGCGCCGGGCTGATCCGGCAGTCGCACGGTCAGGGCCACGTGTCGCCCGGCGACAGCCAGGCCGTGCCGCACGATCCGATTCAGCAGCACCGGGTCCACATTGCCCCCGGACAGCACGATCACGACCGGCGGTTCGTACGCGGTCGGGTCGGCCAACAGCGCGCTCACTCCCACCACCCCCGCCGGCTCGGCGAGCAACTTGGCTCGCTCCAGCGTCTTCAGCAGTCCGTCCGAGATCTGTTCCTCGGTGACGGTGACCACCTCATCCACCAACGGCGCGGCCACGGCCACCGGAACGGCCCCCGGCAGGGACACGGCGATACCGTCCGCCATCGTCGCTGAACCAGCACGGGCAGCGACGGGAACACCGCGCGCCAACGATTCGACCAGGGTCGTGCAGTTCGCCGCCTGCACCCCCACGACCCGCACCTGAGGACGCATCCCCTTGATCGCCGTCGCGACGCCCGCCAGCAGCCCGCCCCCACCGGCCGGCACCAGGACAGTGGCCACCTCGGGGAGTTGTTCGATGATCTCGAGCCCCACGGACCCCTGCCCCGCGACGATGTCGCCGTGATCGAACGGATGGATCAACGTGGCCCCCGTCTCGTCGACGAACTGTGCGGCGGCAGCGAGGGCGTCCTCGACCGACTCCCCCACCAGGTGGACGTCCGCGCCGTAGGCACGGGTCGCCACCACCTTGGGCAGCGAGGCCGTGCGCGGCATGAACACTGTCGCCCCGATGCCCAGCTCTGCGGCCGCCAGGGCCACCCCCTGAGCGTGGTTGCCGGCACTCGCCGCCACGACCCCCGCCTCGCGCTCAGCGGGTGTCAGCCGCGACAGGCGCACGTACGCGCCCCGCAGTTTGAACGATCCCGCCCGCTGCAGGTTCTCGGCCTTGAGCAGGACCGGACCCCCGACGAGCGGCTCCACCCAATGTGCTGGCAGTAGGGGGGTGCGCCGCGCCACCTGTCGCACGAGCGCGTCGGCCGCGCGGATGTCCGCGAGCGTGACCTCAGGCGGCACCCAGTGCCGCCCGCAGCCGGTCCGGGTCGATCCGGAAGTGCGCCACCTCGACCCCATCGACGGTGATGACCGGGATCCGCTCGGCGAATCGGTCCGCATCGGCAGGGTCGTCCCAGATGTTGATCTCGACGAAATCGGTGTCCTGTTCGGCGCAGACGATCTCGATGACCTCCCGCGCGACATCACACAGATGGCACCCGGGTTTGGTGTAGAGCGCGATCCGCTCGCTCACTCTTCCCGCAATCGCCCACGGGCCAGTTTCCCCGTCACCGCATGCGGCAGGGTCGGCACGACCTCGACGATCGTGGGGCACTTGTACCGTGCCAGCCGCTGGCGGCAGAAGTCCAGGATCTCGTCAGCGTCGACCTGCGCACCGGGACTCAGCACGATGAACGCCTTGACCGCCTCGCCGGAGTACGGATGGGGAACCCCGGTCACGGCGACCTCGACGACGCCGTCATGCATCGTGATGACGTCCTCGACCTCACGCGGGTAGACGTTGAAGCCGCTCACCAGAATCAGGTCGGAGCGACGATCGACCAGATGCAGATCATGGTCGTCGTCGAAGTAGCCGACATCGCCCGTACCGAACCAGCCGTCGTCGTTGGGGCCATGCGAATAGTCGGGCCAGTACCCCGAGAACAGCGACGGTCCCCGTACCCAGATCTCGCCGGTCTCGTCGTCGTCGGTGACGTCATCGTCACGTGGGGCGGCACCTCCGGGCACGACGCGGACCTCGAGATTCCCCAGCGCTCCGCCGACCGAGCCCGCCTTGGGGCGCCCGGACACCAGGGTCGTGGTGACGACCGGGGAGCATTCGGTCAGCCCGTATCCCTCCCAGATGGGCTGACCGGTCAGCGTCGCGATCTGATCGAAGAGCGCGGGTGGCAACGGGGCGGCCCCACTGGTCAGCAGCCGAACCGAGGTCAGGGCTTCCCGCAGGTTCTGTTCCGCGCTCCACGCCACGTACATGGGGGGAGCTCCGGCCACCACTGTCACCTTGTGGGCCTCGATCAGTTCCAGCGTCCCGCTCACCGAGAACCGTTCACTCAGGACGACCGTTGCACCGGCTGCCAGCGTCAACGACAGCACCGCGTTCAGGGAGTAGACGTGGAACAGGGGCAGGACGGCCAACGTCCGATCGTCAGCCGTCAACGCGGGCGGGTTCGACAACGCCAGCAGTGCCTCGACATTGGCCAGCAGCGCCCGGTGGGTCAGGATCGCCGCCTTCGGCTTGCCGGTGCTGCCGCTGGTGAACAGGAGCACCGCCACACTGTCCGGGTCGGTGTCGGCCGGCAGGATGTCCGGATCGGACTGGCGCTGCAGGGAATCCCACTGTGACGCTCCCGCCATGATCCGAACACACGAACCCATCTGCGCCGCGCGGACCGTCTCGCTGGTCTCGGAGTCGCAGATGATGGCCTTGGCCCCGGATTGCGCCACGGCGTGCTCGATCTCGGTCACCGTGGATGAGGTGTTCAACGGAACGGCGACAGCTCCGGCCCGCACGATCGCGTAGAGGGCGACGACGAACGGGATGTGGTTACCGAGGAGCAGCGCGACCCGGTCGCCATGCGTGACGCCGTGGGTCAACAGCCCGGTCGCGGTGGCGGTGATCTGGTCGTCGAGACCCGCGTATGTGATCTTGCGGTCGCCGTCGATGACCGCGATGTGCGCGGGACGCTGCGACGCCGAGTCTTTGACAATGTCCGCCAGGTTGCGAGCCGTCATCACGAGGCGAGTCTGACACAGCCCGGCAACGGTAGCCTGCAGGTTGTGGTGGGCCGTACCAGACGACTGTTGACCGCATATCGACGTGCCGGCGAGGCCGCGGCCGAGGCAGCCGCCCCCCGCCCCGATGTGACCCTGGGCGCCGACCCCGAGGTGGCGGCGTTCTTCGACATCGACAACACCGTGATCCGCGGCTCCAGCATGTTCCACCTGGCCCGTGGGGCGGCCGCGCGGGGACTGCTGACCGGACGCGATATCGCCGGATTCGCGACCGCCCAACTGCGCTTCGCTCTGCTGGGCGGCGAGGATCTGGACGACATGGCCAAGGCCGTCGAAGCCGGGCTGTCGTTCGTCCAGGGCAAACCCACGGCCGAAATCAGCCAACTCACCGAGGACGTCTTCGACGAGATCCTCAAGGACAAGCTCTGGCCGGGGACGTTGGACCTGGCGCAGCGCCACCTCGACGCCGGCGAGCCGGTGTGGCTCGTCTCTGCTGCCCCGGTGGAACTCGCCCAGGTGATCGCCTCGCGGCTGGGCTTCACCGGGGCACTCGGGACCGTGTCCGAGATCGTCGCTGGGAGGTACACGGGGGTGCTCGTCGGCCACCCCCTGCACGGCGTCGCGAAGGCGGAGGGGGTCAGGGCGCTAGCCGCCCGCGACGGCCTCGACCTGGCCAAGTGCTACGCGTACTCCGACTCAGCCAACGATCTGCCTCTGCTGACTTCGGTGGGTTATCCCGTAGCGGTCAACCCCGACTCGGACCTTCGCGAGCAGGCCCGCGACAACGGTTGGCCGGTCTACAACTTCCGCCGGCAGCGAGTCCTCACCCGCGTCGGCATCCCGGCGGCCACGACCGTGGCCGTCGCTGCGGCGGCGGGTGTCGCAGCCGGGGTCGTCGTCACCCGCAACCGGGCCACCTGATCGATGCACACCTGGTTGCTGGAGACTCAGATCGCCCTGATCTTCTTCGCCATCCTGATCCCCCTGTCACTGGCGCCCTGGATCAACTCGCAGTACGAGCGGTTCGGCCGCTTGGCCGGCTGGCCCGCGTTCATCTCGGCGGCCACCGCGCTGTACGTGTGCGCCTTGGTCGCGTTCACGATGTTCCCCTTACCTGACGAGACCCCCACGTTCTGCGCCGACAAGACCCGCCTGGAGCAATGGCAGACCGTTCCGTTCGAGTCATTGAACGATGTCAGCGCGGTCTATGCGCAGTCCGGGATGGCCGCGACCCTCACCTCTTCGGTGCTGTGGCAGGTCGTGTTCAACGTGATCTTCTTCGTCCCATTGGGCTTCTTCCTGGCGCACCGGTGGCGGCGCGGGATCGTGTTCGCCACGGTGATGGGGCTGGCGGTGTCCCTTGCGATCGAGTCGACCCAGGGCACGGGGATCTGGGGCATCTACGCCTGTCCGTACCGATTGGCCGATGTCGACGATCTGATGACCAACACCCTCGGAGCGGTGGTCGGGTGGTGCCTGGGCCGACTCCTGACTCCAGTCCTGCCCGATGCCCGACCAGAGCCGGTGGCCGACCTCGACCCGCCCGGGCTGCCCCGCCGGATCGTGGCCGTCGGACTGAATCTGCTGCTCATCGCCCTGTTGGTTCTGGGTGCCGCCCTGCTGATCGACCTCAGCCGCGGGGCCCTGGAAGGGGAGAGCCCCGACGCGATCGAGGGCCAGGCACTCTCCCTGGCCCTCGTCCAGGCGGCGGTGATCGCTGCACTGGTCATCGTGGTCCCGTGGGTGCGCCGTGACCGGGCGACACCTGGGGATGCCTGCGTGGACTGCCTGGTCGTCAATCACCGGACCGGACAACCCGCCGGACGCCTGGCGGTGGCCGTGCGAGCAGTTGTGCGTTACGGACCTATCCCCCTGATAGGGCTGATCTGGCTGGGCCTGGGCGTGGTGGACCTGATCGTGGGTGCCATCCGAACGGATGGGCGCACCCTGATCGATCTCGTGTCCGGAACGCGTGTCATCACGCTGCGCCGGTACCACTTCGACGAATCGGCATCGGAGCCGGACGAAGCGCTGACTGGCGAACGTTGACCCCGAGGGTCAGAAGAACACCGACCGCCGCTGAACCAGCAGGCGGTACAGCTGCTGCTGAATGGTCTCGCGCACCTGATCGGTCAGGTTGAACACGAGCATGGGGTCCTCCTCGGAGCCCACGGGAAAATCCTCGGTGTGGATCGGCTCGCCGAACATGATGATCCACTTGCTCGGCAACGGCACCGCCCCCAGTGGCCCCAGCCACGGGAACGTCGGCGTGAGCGGGAAGTAGGGCAGTCCCAGCAGGCGCGCGAGGAGTCGGGCGTCACCCAGCATCGGGTAGATCTCCTCAGCGCCCACGATCGCCGTCGGGATGATCGGGACTCGGGCTTTGAGAGCCGCCGCCACGAAACCGCCGCGGCCGAACCGCTGCAACTTGTAGCGCTCACTGAACGGCTTACCGACTCCCTTGAAGCCCTCGGGCCACACGCCGACCAGTTCGCCCTTGTTCATCAGCCGCTCCGCGTCCGGCGCACACGCCAGCGTGGAACCGGATTTGCGGGCGAACTCGCCGATGAACGGAGTCTGGAACACGAGGTCGGCACCCAGCATGCGCAGGTGCCGATGCGCCGGGTGGTGGTCCAACAGTGCGATCTGCGTCATGAGGGAGTCGACGGCCACCGTGCCGGAGTGGTTGGCCACCACGAGCGCGCCGCCGGTGTCGGGAACGTGCTCGAGGCCGCGGGTCTCCACGCGGAACCACTTCTCGTACAGCGGCCGCAACGGGGCGAGCAGCACCCGTTCCTGCAGTTCCGGGTCGAATCCGAACTCGTCGACCTCGTAGTCACCGGTCAGGCGGCGACGCAGGAAGGCCAGGGTGCCCGCCACCCGGTCATCCCAGGATGGCTTCTCGTAGTCGCTGCCGGGCAAGGGCTCGAACGTCGGTTCGGGCTGTGGCGGGGTCCCGCTGCCGCCACCGTCGGATCCCACCCGGGTGCGACGGGGGGCCGCGGTGGTGGAGCCCCGACTCCCGCTCGCCGGTTTCGGCGACGAGTCGGCCGAGGAACGGGGGCGCGGCTTGGTCGCGCCCGTGCTGGCCGACGCTCGGGCGCCGGCCGGGTTCTCGCCACCGATGGGGATGATGCGCGCGTCAGGCACGGTGACCTCCCGAGGTCAGGACGGCAGCGAGGGTGGATTCCACGGTCTCGATGCGTTCGGGGTGGAGGGTCCGGTTCAGGCCCCGGGCGGTGACAAAACTGTCGAAAGCCTCGTGGGTGGTGAACTCGGGTTCGAAGTTCAACACATCTCGCATGCGGGTGGTGTCGACGCCGCGGCCGTAGGTCAGGAACCGCACCTGCTCCGGCGAGAAGTCGGCCAGGCCCGTACTGATCATGGCCCGCCCGGCCACACTCACCATGAGCGGGACCAAGGGGAACGGCACTCGCCCGGCCAGCCGGATCGCCTGGGACAGCGGCAGGATGCCGTCGCCCGCAATGTTGAAGATGCCCGGCTGGTCAGCGACTGCGGCTTCGTGGATCGCTCTGAGCCCGTCGTCCTCGTGGACGAACTGCAAGCGAGCGTCGAAGCCCATCACGACCGGGACAGCGGGCAGGCTGAAGTAACTCGTCATCGGCGTCTGCACGCGCGGGCCGATGAAGTTGGCGAACCGCAACGTCGTGACCGTGACATCGGGCCGGCGGCGTGCGAACCCCCGCACATACGCCTCGACTTCGACGGAGTCCTTCGCCCAGCCAGACGACGGTGCGTGCTTGGGTTCGATGTCCTCGGAGAACATCGCGGGGTCGCGCGGACCGGCCCCGTACACACTCGTGGTCGACTTGACGATCAGGCGCCGGACGCTGGCCGACTTCTGGCACGCCGCCAGCAACTGCATGGTGCCGATGACGTTGATCTCTTTCATCGACATGCGGCCACCGGCCTGGATGGGCGTCGCGATGACTCCCATGTGCACGACGGTGTCCACCGAGGCCGCATTGATGACCTTGGAGATGATCGGGTTGCGGATGTCGGCACGGACGAATTCGGCCTTGCCGATGTCGTCGCGCGGCGGCACCACGTCGACGCCGATGACCCGGTCGACGCCGGGGTCCTCGGTCAGCCTGCGAGCCATCTGTCCGCCGAGGTACCGGGACACCCCGGTGACAAGCACTACCTGACCCACGATGTGCCTTTCCCTGCGACGATCGCCTGTTGCTGTTGGTGGCGGGTGACTACTTCTTGTTGCGGCGCTGGACCCGGGTGCGCTTGAGCAGTTTGCGGTGCTTCTTCTTGGCCATCCGCTTGCGGCGCTTCTTGACGACGGAGCCCATGCACAATCCTCGCTATTACGTGGTCGATGATCACAACCGGCGATCACGGCAGTGACCACCTCGAACCCCAAGGGTAGCCCGGACCGGGGAGTGCCCCCACTGTCTTGAAGGTGATCCTCGCGATACCGATGCGCGGGTGTGACTCAGAACCCGGAGAAGCTGTCCGTTGCGAGCCCCAGATAGGGGAAGACCGCCTGCCGGGTCGCGACCACCGCGGCGTCCAGCGGGTCGGCCGGGTTGTACCCCAGGTCCCAATTCTTCGGCCACGGATCGTAGCCGTCCGTCATGCGGGACGGCCCGGCGCGGCCCATGAGGTTGCGGACGTACTCCAGCCAGGACTCCGGGATCATGGTCTGCGGGTCGAGCGGCTGTTCGGTGGCGATGGCCACGACGTTCGTCCAGGACCGCGGCACGACTTCGACCCACTCGTATCCGCCACCGCCGGTGGCCACCCACTTGCCGTCGGCATACCGATGGGCCCACCGGTGGATGGCCTCCGCGGCCATCCGCTGCCCGTCGATCGACACAGCCAGACTGGCCAGGGGGTCCTCGAAGTGGGAGTCACAGCCGTGCTGCGACACGATGATCTGCGGCCGGAACGCCTTGAGGACGTGGGGGGCCACCGCGTGGAAAGCCCGCAGCCACCCCTGATCGCCGGTACCCGCCGGGACCGCGATGTTGACCTTGGTCCCCAGCGCTGTCGGTCCGCCGATCTCGGTGGGCCACCCGGTGCCGGGGAACAGCGTGGCAGGACTCTCGTGGATCGACAGCGTCAACACCCGCGGGTCATCCCAGAACGCCGCCTGGACCCCATCGCCATGGTGGACATCGACATCGATGTAGGCGACGCGTTCGACACCCGCGTCCAACAGCCACTGGATGGCCACCGAGAGGTCGTTGTAGACACAGAACCCCGATGACCGGTCCGGCATGGCGTGATGCAGCCCGCCGGCGATGTTGACGGCATGTTCGGCCTCGCCGCTGTGCACGGCCGCCGCCGCCGCGAGCGTCGCCCCGCAGATCCGGGCGGCAGCGGTGTGCATGTCGGGGAACACCGGGGTGTCCGCGGTGCCCAGCCCGAACCTCAGGTCGCTGTAGTTCGGATCAGCGGCCCCACGCTTGACGGCTTCGAGCAGCTCCGGGGTGTGTACCCGCAGCAGGAGTTCATCGGACACGACGGGGATGTCGCCGTTCACGTGGACGTGGTCCGCCTCGAGCAGGCCGAACTCACCGATGAGCCGCCAGGCCAACTCCACCCGCACCGGGCTGAGCGGGTGCCCGGAGCCGAAGTCGTAGGCCCGCAACGCGTCGGACCAGGACACGACCACCTGTTCGTTCACAACTGGGCGCCCAGTTCTTCGGAGCGGTCCCGCGCTGCCTCGAGCGCTGCGAGGAAGGCAGCGCGCACCCCGTGAGACTCCAGGTGACGCAAAGCCGCCGCCGTCGTTCCTCCTGGGCTGGTGACCTGTTCGCGCAGAACCGTCGGGTGCTGCCCGGTCTCACGCAGCAGTTTGGCGCTGCCGAACGCGGTCTGCACCGCCAGTTGCGTGGCGGTCGTCCGCGGCAGGCCCAGGTGGACGCCGGCCTCGATCATCGACTCCACGACGAAGAAGATGTAGGCGGGGCCGCTGCCCGAGATGGCGGTGACGGCATCCTGCTGCTTCTCCGGGACCCGGATCACCTGACCCACTGCCCGCAGCAGGGATTCGGTCTCGGTCAGGTGGTCCTCGTCGCACGACGAGCCCGGCGAGATCGCCGACATTCCCTCGTCGACCAGGGCCGGAGTGTTGGGCATGACCCGGACCACTGCCGTCCCAGCGGGCAATCGCGACTCCAGGTACGTGGTGGTGATGCCCGCCGCCAGCGAGATGACGAGCGCGTGGTCGCGGACGTGGTCGTGGATCTGCGCCAACACCGCATCCATGTCCTGGGGTTTGACGACCAGCAGAATCGTGTCCGCCGCAGCCGCCGCCCCGGTGTTGTCCAACACCGCGACGCCGTAGCGGCCGGTCAGTTCGTCGGCCCGCTCACTGCGTCGCTCCGCGATGACGATGTCGTCGGGTTGCCGCCCTGCTCGCAGCAGCCCGGACAGCAGGGTCTCGCCCATGACGCCGGCGCCGATGATCGCGATCCTCACCTGGG
>CAZCRC010000030.1:7612-12676 GCA_964500995.1 uncultured Actinomycetes bacterium | reverse complement strand
TGGCTGGACGGAGACGACGAAGTCTTCCTCAAACCCATCGTGGGATCTCGGGGGGACGGCGGGTGCGTGCTGTCCGGCCCGGACCTGTGCCTGGTGCCGTATCAGAGTACGGACGCGGTCGACGACCCCGTGGCGTTCGTCCAGGGACAGGTGGCTGACCGCGACTACTTGGTGCAGGCACGGCTGCGCAGCCACGCGCAGTTCGCCCGGGTGGCTGACCCGAGCGACGTCGTCACCGTGCGGGTCGTGACCCGGGACGTGGACGAAGGGCCGCGGATCTTCAGCACCGTGGTCGAGGTACCGCTGCCGCCCACGCCGGAGGGGCAGTTCTATCAGCTCATCGTGGTGGACGAGGACGGCCACATGGTCGGACGTCCCCGACCGCCCTGGTACCCGCCTCCAGCGGCCGACAGTGACAGTGCGCGGGTGTTCGTGCAGTTGCACGGACGCACGTTGCCGGACCACGAACTCATGCGTACCGAGGCGTTGGCCGCGCATCGGCAGTTCCCCGGGGTGTTCGCGATCGCGTGGGACATTGCCGTGACAGACGCGGGCCCGGTGTTCCTCGAAGGCAACGGCGGGTTCGGGACCATGACTCCGCAGGTCGCGTCCGGGGGCCTGCTGGTGGGGCTGGCGCACCTGCACTGACCGCTGATCTACCGCGGGTGAGTTGCACCCGCCAGCAACGCGGCGATGGTGGGAACGTCGTCCACATCGCCCTCGGCCAGCGACATCACGAACTCGTAGGCTTCGTCGTTGTCCCAGGTCAGTCGCAGGCCGTTGAGTCCCAGGAACGCGACCAGGACACCCAGGGTCAGGCGCTTGTTGCCGTCGACCAGGGCGTGATTGTGCACCAGCGAATGTGCGAGGGCCGCTGCCTTGAGGTGGACCGACGGGTAGATGTCAGTCCCGAACGCGCTGCTGCGCGGGCGCGCGAGTGCCGATTCGAGTAACCCGTAGTCGCGGACGGACACCTCGCCGCCGATGGCCCGTTGGGCGACGTACAGCAGATCGGGCAGTTCGAGGTGGATCACTCGCCGAGCCTGCGAAGCGCCTCGGCGTACCGCGGGAGTTCCTCGTCGAGCACTCGCTCCAGCAGGTCCTGGCGGCTGCGATCTTCGATGTACGAGCGGACCGCATCGCGGGCGACATCCTGCATGGAGCGTCCCTCGAGTGCGGCGCGCCGCCGCAGCGCCTCGGTCTCGTCGTTCGTCAGCCGAAGTGTCATGGCCATGCCCGACGGTATCACCAGTGGTATCAGATGGCGTCCCGCTCGTTCGGCGGCCGAACTGTCGGACCCCTCGGCGACGATTTCCGGGACAGAGGGCAGTGCGGCTACCCTGACAGGACTTACCCCTCGGATCCCTCCGGATCATCGAGCGGGAAAGCGCAGAAACCCTCCTGCCATGGAACGTCCATGGCCGCCCGAGTCCGAAGGAGGCAGGTGTGAACGCGCGTAACTACGAGGTCATGGTGATCCTCGCTCCCGATCTGGAGGAGCGAACGGTCGGCCCGACCCTCGATACCTTCCTGAACGTCATCCGACAAGGTGATGGTCAGGTGTCCAACATCGACGTATGGGGCCGACGTCGGCTCGCCTACGAGATCAACAAGGCCGCGGACGGCATCTACGCCGTGCTGGACGTGACCTGCACGCCCGACGCCGTCAAAGAACTGGACCGGCAGCTGAACCTCAACGAGGCTGTGCTGCGCACCAAGGTCGTACGGCCGGAAGCGAAGTAGGGGGAGTCATGGCAGCTGGAGACACCAACATCACGGTGATCGGCAACATGGTGGCCGACCCAGAGCTGCGTTTCACGCCGTCGGGTGCGGCGGTCGCGTCGTTCCGGATCGCCTCGACACCGCGCTTCTTCGACAAGCAGGCCAATGAATGGCGGGACGGCGATTCGCTGTTCCTGACGTGCAACGTCTGGCGGCAGTACGCCGAGAACGTCGCCGAGTCACTGAGCAAAGGCATGCGCGTCATCGTGACGGGCCGCCTGAAGCAGCGCTCCTACGAGACCCGCGAGGGCGAGAAGCGCACCGTCTTCGAGCTCGAGGTCGACGACGTCGGTCCAGCGCTTCGCAACGCGACCGCCAAGGTCAACCGCGTCCAGCGCGAAGGCGGCGGCGGTGGCGGCGGCCGCTCGTTCGACAACAACGGTGGCGGCGGTGGTGGCGGCGGATTCGCTGCTGCCGACGACCCGTGGGCAACCCCGCCCCCCTCGGAGGCCCCGCCGTTCTGATCGGCACCATCCAGACCACGACGTTTCGACGTTCCCGGCCGCGGCCGGGCTGACCCAGGAGACAACACATGCCCAAGCGAGAAATTGTGCGCCCGGTGCGCACCAAGCCCTGCCAGTTCTGCATCGACAAGGTCACGTACATCGACTACAAGGACACTGCGCTGCTGCGCAAGTTCATCTCTGACCGCGGCAAGATCCGCGCCCGTCGGGTGACCGGCAACTGCAACCAGCACCAGCGCGACATCGCCGTGGCCGTCAAGAACGCCCGCGAGATGGCGATGCTGCCCTACACCTCGACCGCCCGCTGACGCGAAGGAGCGCATCGTGAAGTTGATTCTGACCCGTGAGGTCGACAGCCTCGGTTCGCCCGGCGACATCGTCGAGGTGAAGGACGGCTACGGCCGCAACTACCTGGTGCCGCAGGGCTACGCCATCGCGTGGACCCGGGGCGCCGAGAAGCAGATCGCGACCATCAAACGGTCGCGCGAGGTTCGTGAGGTCCGCGACTTGGGCCACGCCCAAGAGATCAAGGCCGAACTTGAGGCGCTGACGGTGACCGTGCCCGCCAAGGCCGGCGAGACCGGACAGCTGTTCGGCTCCGTCAGCACCAAGGACATCGCTCAGGCGATCAAGCAGGCGGGCGGCCCCGATGTGGATCGCTCGCGGTTGGAGCTGTCGGCTCCGATCAAGCACACCGGCGACCATGCGGTCGTCGTGGCGCTGCATCCCGAGGTCTCGGCCACCATCTCGGTCGCCGTCACCGCGTCCTGACCGAACTGACATCGGCTGCCCGGCCGGATCCCTGCCATCGCGCGTGATCCGACCGGGCAGTTGTCATTGTGGGTGGCGCCCCTGCAGAGGTGGTTCGGACTGACAGACCTGGCTGGCCCAACACCCATTTCGGCATGTAGCTGCCAGTTCTGCGGTCGCTCAGGTGGGGCGGCGGGTGCCGAACAGGGCGAGGGCGCCCAGCCCGAAGTAGATCGCGGCGGCGCCGTAACGGGATCCTCGCGCCATCGCGGCGGTATTGCCGGTGCTCAGCCGGGCCGCGATCGTGCCCGCAGTGACGGCGTACAACGAGTCGCCGATCAGCGCCAGGGCCACGAACACGGTCCCCAGCAACAGGATCTGAAGAGCGACGCTGCCCTTGGCCGGGTCCACGAACTGTGGCAGGAACGCGACGAAGAACAGGGCGGTCTTGGGGTTCAGGGTGGCGACCACGACCCCTTGGCTCAGGATGCGCCGGCGCGGGGTCGGTTCATTCAACTGCGCGGCGAACTCCGCGGGAGTACGCAGCCGGTTGATGCCCAACCAGATCAGATACAGGCCACCGGCGATCCGGATGACGTCGAACGCGAGTGCCGACGATGCGATGAGCGCCGATAGTCCCAGCGCCGCGAGCAGCACTTGGATGAAGTTGCCGATCCCGACCCCCAGCACCGAGACCAAGCCCGCTCGACGGCCTTGGTCCACGCTGCGCGCCACGACATAGAGCACCCCGGGGCCAGGGATGACAACCAGCAGCACCGCGGCGGTCAGGAAGAGCCAGGCAGTGGTCGCGTCCATGAGGGAACGCTACTCCGGCGCAGCGGGCACGGAACCTGCCGCGGCTGGCTGCTACTCGCCCAGTGCCTCAGCGACGGCGCGCTGGAACACCGCCTCGTCACCGACCACGCCGGTCCAACGCTCGAAGATCTGCATCGCCAGTTGCACGAGCATCTCGACCCCGTCCACGACGGGACACCCGTGCTCCTGCGCGGTGGCGAGGAAAGACGTGATCCGCGGGTTCGTGATGACATCGACGACCGTGCAGGTGGGGTCCACCGAGTCCCAGCGCACCGGCACCGGTTCCAGCTCGGGCGCGCAACCCAGGTGGGTGGCGTTCATCAGGACCGTGGTGCCCTCGGGAACTTCGACCTCCGGCGCCCACGGCTGCCAACTGCAGGGCACGCCGCTGGCCCCTTCGACGAGCGCGGCGACCTCTCGCCCCTGGGATTCCCGTCGGGTGACGAGTGTCAGGTGCGCGGCCCCGGCCCAGGCGATTTCGACGGCCATGGCCCGGCCCGCCCCACCGGCTCCGAGCATCACCACACGCTGACCGGTCAGGGGGGTCACCTTCTCGATCGCTTTGACGACGCCTTTGCCGTCGTTGTTGTGCCCGATGAGCCGCCCGTCCTCAATCGTCAGGTAGTTGGCGGCACCGATGGCGGTCACGTCCGCATCGACCTCGTCCAGCATCGGAATCACGGCCACCTTGTAGGGCACCGTGATGCCGACTCCGCGGTACCCCAGCGGAGCTAGGGCAGCGACAGCCAGGGCGAGGTCCGCCTCCGAGGCGATGTCACTCTTCCAGAACTGCCAGGGCAGCCCGTAATGCGCGTAGACCGCGTCGAACATGAGATCGATGGGGTTCTCCGCCACGGGGTGTCCGAGCATTCCGGTCATCTGCTTCTGCGGGGGGATCATGGCCGTGACTCTAGGGTGCGGTTTCGCCGGTGTCTCAATCGCTGCGCCGCCCGGCCGCCAGCGCCGTCCGTGCGGCGTCGGCCGCTTGGGCGCCGTAACCGGCGCCGAACATCGCCGCGTGCACCAGCAGGGGGAGCACCTGATGCAGCGCGATCCGAGAGCGCCAGTCCGACGGCAGGGGCCGGACGCTTTCGTATCCGGCCACGATGCGTGGCAGCTGCGGGGTGCCGAACAGGTGCAGCATCGCGAGGTCGGATTCGGGGTGTCCACCGTGCGCGGCGGGGTCGATCAGAACCGCGCCGTCCGGCTGCCACATCACGTTGCCCGACCACAGGTCGCCGTGGACCACGGC
>CAZCRC010000030.1:0-7512 GCA_964500995.1 uncultured Actinomycetes bacterium | reverse complement strand
TGGGGGGCCGCGGTCAGGTGCAGTCGGGCGAGCATCGCACCGAACGCCACCGCTGCCTCAGGAGTTGCCCGCACTGAATCGACCCACGACAGGGCCAGCAACCCCGCGTTCACCCCCAGCACCCGCGGGACAGCCGCTCCCGCGGCACGCAGCCACGCCAGCCCTGCGGCCTCGAGTTCGAGCATCCCGCCCGCATGCGATGGCGACTGCTTGACGAAGGCAACCGTGCTGTCGGCCAGTTCCGCGCGCCAGGCCCGACACGTGTCGCCCCCGCCGATCCCGGTCACCCGCCGCGCCTGGAGCCCGAGCGAACTCAGATCAGGCCCAGCGGGCGGCGTCGGCGTCATCGGTGGCGGTCAGGCGGACAGTTCGGCGCGGACATGGGCGACCACTCCGTCGGCGGCGCGCTCGATCATCTCGAGCACCTGTCCGAAGCCGTCGGTTCCGCCGTAGTACGGGTCGGGGACTTCGGCATCGGCGCCAGCGGTCGGATCGAACGAGCGCAGCAGGCGGATGTGTTCCGGAGCGACGTCGTGGCGTTCGGCCAGTTCCAGCAGTGCCTCGAAGTTCGCACGATCCATCGCGAGGATCAGGTGGGAGCGCTCCAGCCACTCCGACTCGAATCGGCGCGCGGCGTGCGACAGGTCGTAGCCGCCCTCGCGCAGGGTGGCCAGCGCGCGGGGGTCGGCGTCATCACCGACGTGCCAGGCACCCGTGCCGGCAGAGTCCACCACGACATCGGCGCCCAATCCGGCCTCGTCGAAGCGGCGCTGCAGCACGGCCTCGGCCATGGGCGAGCGGCAGATGTTGCCGAGACAGACGCAGGTGATCAGGTAAGCCACGCAGTGACGGTATCGGCCGCTGGCGGAGCCGCGCGGCACACCGGGGACAATGACCGGATGGTGATGAGTCGAACCTGGCACCGCTCGCTGATGGTGCTTCCGCTGGCGGCGGTCGTGGCGGCTGGTTGTTCGTCGGAACCCTCTCCCCCGGTCGCGTCGACCGCGACGGTTCCGGCTGCCCCGAGCACGGCCTCACCGAACCCCGTGGTGGCCGAGAACGAGCTGCCGGGGGACCCGTCGTGGAAGGACGGCGTGCGCAACGCCACCGATGACACCGCGATGTCGGGCTACGCCGACGTCTCGGCGGTCACGCCCGGCGATCCCGTGACGTTGTTCGTGTCCACGACGTCGCCGAGCTATCGGGTCAGCGCCTATCGCATGGGCTGGTACGACGGCGCCGGCGCCCGCAAGGTGTGGACGTCGGACCGCGAAGCCGGCACGGAGCAGACCGAGCAGGGGTTCATCGCGCAGACCCAGACGCACTACGCGAAATGGAAGCCGTCGTTGACAGTCGACACCGCTGGGTGGACGCCCGGCATGTACCTGCTGCGGCTAACCGGGAGTTCCGGTGCGGAGTGGTTCGTGCCGCTTGTAGTACGCGCTCCCAGCGCTGAAGGTCAGGTGGTGCTCGTCATGAGCGACCTGACCTGGCAGGCGTACAACCTGTGGGGCAGCCGCTCGGCGTACGAAGGCCCAGGGGGGTTCCCCGATCGGTCGCGGGTCGTGTCGTTCTCGCGGCCGTATCTGAACGGCTCCGGCACGGGCAAGTATCTGGGGTACGAGCAGCCGGTGGTGGCCCTCGCGGAGCGGCTCGGGATCCCCGTGACTTACGTGGCCGCGTCCGACTTGGCCGACGGCGACCCGGAGTGGCTGGCCGGGGCCGAGGGGGTGCTGTCGCTGGGTCACAACGAGTACTGGACGGTCGAGCAGCGACGCGCGGTGGCCCAGGCCCGCGACGACGGATCCGACCTGGGGTTCCTCGGCGCCAACACCATGTACTGGCGGGTGCGGGTGGACCGAGACGGGCCGCAGGGGATGCTCAGCGAGATCATCTACAAGGACTCGGGCGAGGACCCGGTGCAGGGCGCCGACACCACCGACCGGTTCCGCGAGGGCAACGCCGCAGCAGAGCGTTCGCTGATCGGCATGGACTACGAGTGCTACCCCGCGACTGGCACGTACACCGTGACCGATCCCGACTTCTTCCTGTTCCGTGGCGCGAACACCGACCGCACGTACGGCGGCCTGGTGACGATCGAGGTGGACCGGGCCTACCCGCTGCCCGGCACCCCGGACAACCTGCAGATCGTGGCGAACAGTCCGACCGACTGCGACGGCACCCCGACGGTCAGCAACTCGACATATTACTCGGTGCGCTCCGGTGCGGGTGTGTTCGCGGTCGGGACCATGGGGTGGGTGTTGAAGGGACTACGCGGCGATGCGCCCCCGGCCACGACCCGGTTCGTGCGCCGCGTGACCACGAACCTGTTGCGGCAGATGGCTGCCGGACCGATGGGGCTGGAGCACCCCGCGGTGGGCAACCTGGCGAAGTTCGACCTGCCATCGACGAACACGACGGGCCGCGTGGAGCCGCTGTAGTCAGCCGCTGCGCGAGTCACTGCGAGTGGCAGCAGCGGCCACCGCCGCGACCAACAGTGCTGGGACGATGACGATCCCCAGCAACCAGCCGACCGGAATGACCCAGGGCGCGTAATCGGTCAACGGGTTCCCCATCACCCAGGTGATTCCTTCTGGCGTCTGAACGCCGACGCTCTGAAACCCACGGGCCGCCGCGAGGATCAGTAGGGCCGTGACCATCGACCCCACGCCGAGCACTGCCCCGACTGAGGTCACGATGCCGGCGGCGGCGGCCGCGAATCGCCGTCGGAATGCGGGGGGTGCTCCTACCCGAGTCGCGGTGCCCAGGTCGCGGCGGCCGTCCATGAGCGCGAGTCCCGTCACCATCAGCGCGGTGAGAACCACGATCCCCAGCGATACCGCCAAGCCCAGCAGGAACCAGTCTCGGTACTCGGCACGGGCGACGTATTGGCTGGAGTCGTCCAGCGGGCGGGACACGAAGCGTTGCTCCCCGCGCAACTCCTGTCGCAAGGCTGCTGTCTGCTCCGCCGGTAAGCCCTCGGTGATGACATACAGCGACGCAGGGGCCCCGAACCTGGCTCCGATGGTCACGGCGTCGAAGTCCGGGCCGACCACAGCGGCCGCAGGAACGTAGTCTCCGGGCACGGCGACGGCGGGGACCAGCCGCCGCGAGTACTGCCGTGCTTCGATCCCCAGGTCGGCTTCGGTAACCCCCGTATCACCTGCGAAAGTGACCATCCGGCCGGCAGCCAAGTCGGCTGTGGCCGACGGCGACGCGATGAGAGATTCGAGCTCAGGCCCGCTCATGACAACAAGCGGCAACTGGGACCACGGACTCATCACTCCCAGCGGGCGCCCGGACTCGGCTGCGACCAGGCTCGGTGGGGTGAGGATGGTGGCGTCGGGTGCGGCGGCGCGTACGTCGGCGGTGAGTTGGTCGATTCGGGTCTGGTTGGCGGTGACCAGTACCGATGCCGGTGCGGTGGC
Organism: uncultured Actinomycetes bacterium; assembly: GCA_964500995.1. GTDB lineage: Bacteria > Actinomycetota > Actinomycetes > S36-B12 > CAIWTL01. Next base: position 4,084 of record CAZCRC010000030.1, on the reverse strand, counting down.
GAACGTGCCGTCCTTGATCGGGCTCAGCGGGGCCTCGGTGCTGGCAATCGCGGTCAGCATCGTCGCGGCGACCAAGCTGGACGCACAGACAGCCGCGATCGCGGCCGCGGTCCGAACCCGGTGCCGACTCAGATCGCGCAGAGCCATGCGGGTTGCCACGGGCAGGCGCCCGCCAATACGGGCGAGCCCGGAGACGATAGCCGGGATGCACGCGACGAGTCCGAGCTCGGCGATCAGGACGCTCGCGAAAAGGGCAAACGCGCCGCTGGAGTCGTTCTCGTGGACGGACCCCCAGCTGAACAGGACCACTCCGGTGGCCAAAGCAAGCAACCCTGCGATTGGGGCGCGGCGGGGCGCGGCGGTATCCGGGGGACGTCCAGCCAATGCCGCGACCACATTGGTGCGGCCCGCGAGCCGGGCCGGGATCCAGGCGGCCGCGACAGCGCACACCACTGCGAAAATCGCTGGCAGGAGCACGGTCCACCACACCGGTGGAACCGCAGGGGCGGCGTCCATGCCCACGATGGGCATGTTGTAGGCCACCCAGGCCAGGCCATATCCCACGACGGCCCCCAGCGCGGCGCCAGCCAGGCCGACCGCGACGCCCGAAGCGAGCATCTGGCGGCGCAGATCCCGTGTGGTAGCCCCGTTGGCCGCCAGCAGGGCGAGGTCCCGCTGTCGGCCTCGTAGCGACACCGCGAACGCAGGACCGGCCAGCAGAGCGACCTGAACGACTGCCAGGGCGATACCGATGGCGACCATCCCGCCGATGACGGCGGACTCCTCGACCGAGGTGGCCATGAATTCCTGGTACTCGTCGACCGAAGTCGCTTGCCCTGCGGGCCCACACACCGACAGGGGCTCGCAGCCGGCCGGGGGTTGCTCCAAGACCGCGCGTGATGTCGTGACCGCGCCCTGGGCATTGAGTCCGGTGACCTCGTCCCAGGTCACCGCGCCTGCGGGTGTCGTGACCAGCCATCGGGTTGCAGTGTCATCCCACCGGGTGACGAGTTGCGGCGCGGCCGCGCTCACGTCCGGCCATACCGGTGGGGCGACCACTCCGAGCGGTTCTGCCGGCCGCAGGGTACCGACGACGCGCAGCCGGGACTTCTCGTTCGTATCCCGCGACCACCGCGTGATCGTGATGTGTTCACCGATGCCCAGCGCGGCTTTCGTCTGGGCGTTGAGCGTGATCTCGTCGGGCCCGGTGGCAAGCCGGCCGTCTAACAGCTCGAATCGGGCCGCGATCACCGGGTCATTAGTGTCCGCGACCGCGATCGGGCCCCCGGTGCCTTGGCCATTCCCGCTGACCGACCCCTGCACCCAGTCGATCCGATGCAAGGTCCAGTCCGCGGGCACGAGTTCCCGCATCGCCGCGTCACTCCACCCCGCGCGCCTCTCACGTTCATCGGCGACTGGAATGGCGTCGGTGCCGAGCAGGTTCTGTGCGACCGGGGACTGCCACTGAGTCGCGGCCACCGACGCATCGGCGTCGCCAAGGGAGCGAAGTGCAACCGCGACCGGCTCGTTGCCGCGTAGTTGCGCTTCGAAGACGGTTGCGACACCGGCTACCGAAGCGACCGGGAGCGCGACCAGCAGCACCATGAGCAACGCACGACCGCGGTGTCGCGTCAGATCCCTCACGGCCAGCCGCAGGGCGACGCGCCACGAGCCGATGCTGCGCCGCCGTGGCGGGGGAGCCATGGCGGGTACGGCCGGTCGCGGCGGCTGAAGCGTCTCGCTCATCGCAGCCCGGCAAGGTCGCTGGGGACGCCGCGGAACTCCGCGTGGTCAACCACGCAGCCGTCGCGTAGCAGCAGGATGCGGTCCGCCCAGGCCGCGTGACGTGACTCGTGGGTGACCAGCAGGCACGCCACCCCCGCGTCACAACGGGCTCGGAGCAGGTGCAACACCTCTTCGCCGGTCACGGAGTCCAGTGCGCCGGTCGGTTCGTCGGCCAGGATCAGGTCCCGCGGCCCCACGACCGCCCGAGCGATCGCTACCCGCTGCCGTTCGCCGCCGGACAGTTCGTCGGGGAACCGGTCGAGGGCATCGGGCAGCCCCACGTCCGCGAGCGACGACATGGCAGCGGCACGTGCCTGCCGTCGGGACATGCCATCCAGTTCCAGCGGCATCGCGACGTTCTCGGCGGCGGTCAACGACGGAATCAGGTTGTAGTCCTGGAACACGAACCCGATGGCGCGGCGGCGCAACCGAGCGCGCTGAGCGGCCGACGCGCCTGACATCTGCTGGCCGGACACCGTGACCTGTCCGCTGGTGGGGTCGTCCAACCCGCCGGCCAGATTGAGCAGGGTGGACTTGCCCGATCCGCTCTGCCCCATCACGGCGACGAGTTCGCCTGGCTCGAGCGCGAGGGTCACGTCGCGTAGTGCCGCTACGGGATGGGTCGTCGGATTGAATATCTTGGTGACTTCTGTGAACTCGACCGCTGTCATGACGTTCTCCCCGTTCCGGCCTCCAGCGGGCCATGGTGCTCGACGGCGGACACTCCGTCGCCGGTGGTGTGTGTGAGGTCGTTGTGGTGGCGCAGTACTTGCCGTTCGCAGTGGTCCAACCACCGCAGTTCGGCCTCGACGTCGAAGAGCAGTCGGTCGACGACCAACAGCCACGCGGGGTCGCGACCTGAGCCGGACTTGAGCCGCGTGAGTTCCTGCATCCGTCGCAGCGATGACGCCCGTTGGCTGTTCAGAAGTTGGGGCACATCAATACCCGGACTGTTCATTGCGAGCGCCAGTTTGATGACCAGTTCATCGCGGGGGGCTTGTTCGTTGACCACCGGCGACAGGAACCACTCGGCGCTGGTGGCGCGCCCGGAATCGGTCGCCCGGTAGACCACATGTCCGGCGTCATCTTCGCCGACCGATTCGACCAGACCGTCCCGCTCGAGCCTGGTCAGAGTCGAATAGACCTGGCCGATGTTGACCGGCCAACTGCCGCCGGTGCGCTCCTCGAACAGACGCTTGAGCTCGTAGCCGTAGGAGTCGCGCTCACTCAGGAGCGCCAACAGACTCGAGCGGATCGCCATACTGGGTATGTATATACCGAGTATGCATCTGGGTCAAGTGATCTGAAGTCGCTCGCAAGCCTGGCCGGTCAGGTGTGCGATCAGATCGAAGTCTTTGTCCCGATGCAGCACCGTGAGCCCCGCCAGTTCGGCTGTGGCAGCGATCAGCAGGTCGGGAATCGAGGGGGCGCGATGCTGGCCTCTACCAGCGAGGAGGAGTTGAACCTCCAGCGCGCGGTCCTCTATCGCTGGGGTGAGGTATTCGACGGGCATGGCCGATACGGGCGGGGACATGAATATTGACCGAGCCTGTTCGCCGCCGCGGGCGGAGTAGCCGATCTCGAGACGGGTCAGGGTCGAGATGCGCACCATGCCCCGATGAATCCGATTCGCCCAAACGTCAGAGTCCGAGCCGCTTCCCAGTCGAGCCAGCGCCGACTTATCGATGAGCCAGTTCGTCACTGCCAGGCTTCTCCCATCACGTCGGGGTCGATCAGGTCAGCGAACGTTCGCCCGAACTCCCGAAGGTCGTCAGCTGTCACTGGGGCCTCCGACGTGGCCGCGTCGGCAGCAAGCCGTCTGCGGATGTACTCGACACGCGAGAGGCCGAGACGCGTCGCTCGCGCATCCACTCCGGCCAGGACTGCATCAGGCACATCGCGAATCAGAACATCTGCCATGGGTCCTCCGCTCCACGATATCTGATGATATCAGGTGAGGGCCTTCGAGGGGTGATCCTCGTCTTCGTCGCGGTACGGGCCGGTACATCGTGGCCCAGGCCGAATCGCCGCACGGTACACCCCGGTTCGGCAGTGGTCAGGTGATTGCCCACACCGCGAGGGGTCGATATCCGTGGTTTCCGAAGGTGCTCCGACGGCACTTGTTCACAAGTACGGCGTGTCGGTGTCGATACGCAGCGGAGTCAAAGAAACCTTGTCGTCCACAGCCTGGTGAGGAAGGATTCCCTGGTCAGGAGGCGTGTAGTGAGTCAGATCACAACGATTTCCCCAGGCAATCAACACGGTTGTGGACTGGCGGCGCGTTCCGTGGCAACATGCT
>CAZCRC010000029.1:0-12699 GCA_964500995.1 uncultured Actinomycetes bacterium | reverse complement strand
TGGACCTGGACCACCCCCACCGGCATCACCCACACCGACACCCCCGAACCACCACCCGACTGGGACGCCGTCGGCTGACGACGGTAACCCTGGCACCGATGCCTGTGGCCGAACCGGAGACCTTGGTGGCAGTGTTCGGCAGTGCGGTCAGGCTCACGTGACGTTCAGGGGCGGGTCGGCACGTGTGGGCAGGTGCGTTCTGCCACTCTGGGGCGTCACGACCGAACTCTGCCCGTACCTTTCCCCGGTGATCGGTCGCCCCCCACTCCGGCGGCTCCCTCGTCGCTGCCAGTGCCCCATCGGCTCGCCCACCCGACACGGTCGCCCGGAGTCCGGGTTAAGCCCGGATGCACCGATGCTCGGCGTAGCGAGAGGCATCAGGGAGGTGTCCTGGCGAGATCCGACCGCGAGGGCAGAGTGGGCCTCTGTTGAGCGGTGGGAGCGACGCCAGGGGCCTCCCTGGAGCCGCGCAGCAGCCGAAGTGTCGGTGGATTCGGGTTAAGGTGACCCACGGGGTAGTGAAAGGGATGACCCACATGGCACCACTGTCCACCCGACTCCTCACCGCGGCCCTGGCGGCCGGACTGCTGGTACCAGCCACCGCTGTCGTTGCCGCCCCCGCTGTGGCCGCGGACGCGCCGATCACGAATCCGGGTCGTGCCGACGTCATGCGTGCCGTGGATGCGCTTCCGGGGCTGATCAAGAAGATGCAGCGCCAGACCGGTGTGCCCGGCATCTCCGCCGCCGTGGTCTACAAGGATGAACTGATCTACAAGGGCGGCTTCGGCGTCCGCGACGTGGACACCGGTAAGAAGGTCAAGCCCAGCACGGTGTTCCAGTTGGCCTCCGTCTCCAAGCCGGTGGGAGCATCGGCCGTTGCGGCGGCGGTGGGCAAGAAGATCCTGCGCTGGAGCGACCCCGTCGCGAAGTACCTGCCCGGGTTCACCCTCAAGGATCCGTGGGTCGGCAGCCACGCCACCGTCGGCGACCTCTACTCCCACCGCAGCGGGCTGCCCGGCGATGCGGGGAACGAACTCGAGGCCTACGGATTCGGCCGCAACACGATCATCGATCGGCTCCGGTACGTGCCGCTGTCGCCGTTCCGGATCTCCTACTCCTACAGCAACTTCGGAATGACGACCGGCGGTGAAGCGGCTGCTCGCGCGGCAGGGATGTCCTGGGACGCGTTGGCCAAGAAGCAGATCTTCACCCCGCTGGGCATGAAGAAGTCGTCGTACTCCTACAAGCAGTTCCTCAAGCGGGGTGACCGCGCCGCGCTGCACCAGCGCATCGATGGCAAGTGGGTCCAGGCCGAGACCCGTGATCCGCAGGAGCAGGCCCCCGCGGGCGGTCTGAGCAGCAACGTGGTCGATATGGCCAAGTGGCTGCGGATGGAACTCAAGCTCGGCAAGTTCGAGGGGGACCGGGTGGTCAAGAAGTCCTCCCTGGAGCAGGCCCTCAGCGGCCAGATCCGCAACTCGCCGTCGGATCAGCCCGCCACCCCGCCGCAGAACTACGCCTACGGCATGGATGTCCAGTCGGACACCACCGGACGGATGAGGTGGGCCCACTCCGGTGCCTTCACCTCCGGTGCAGCCACCCGCATCCTCATGATCCCGGAGCTCAAGGTGGGACTCGTGGTCTTGACGAACGGATGGCCCGTGGGCGTCCCCGAAGCACTCGGACAGTCTTTCGCCGACATCATCGAATACGGCTCGGTGCAGAAGGACTGGCTCGCCGAGTTACAGCCCGTCTTCGCCGGCTTCACGACCCCGACGTACGAAGTCAACGGGACGAAGAAGCCCAAGAACCCCACGCCGGCCAAGGCGCTGTCCCGGTATGTGGGCACCTACGCCAACGACTACGTGGGACAGATCGTGGTGAGTGAGAAGTCGGGCAAGCTCGTGGTCAACGTGGGTCCTGACGGGAAGACGCGCCTGCCGCTCAAGCACTGGAACGGCGATGTCTTCTACTACAAATCGATCGAGATGCCCAAGGGGTTCTACTCCGGGGTGACGTTCTCCGACCTTGCTGGTGGGCCGGCAGGGGCGGTCAGCCTGGACGAGGTCTCCAGCGGACTGGGGTTGGCACCCCGCGTCGTGCTGGACTGACGACGGTCAGCCGCCGAACATCTCCCTCATCCGCTCAGCCATGGTCTCGTCGGAGATGTCCTCGATGTGCTGGGCCAGTGACCAGGTGTTGCCGAAAGGATCGATGACGGTCGCGGAACGATCCCCGTAGAACTGGTCGGCGGGTTCGGACTTGACCTCGGCTCCCGCCGCCACCGCGGCAGCGAATACGGCATCGACGTCCGAGACGTACAGGTGGATGCCGCAGGTGTTGGCGGGGAACTCCGGGGTGGCGTCGGCGACCATCACCACCGCGCCGTCGATCGTCGTCTCGCTGTGGGCGACTGAGCCGTCCGGCATGCGGAAAACGGCACCACGGGGCTGTGCGGCGAACGCCGACGCGAGGAACTCGTTGAACCGGTCGGCGCCGGCCACGATCACCATCGGGGTCACCGCTGTGTAGCCCTCGGGGACGGGAGAGACGGTCATCGTTGCCTCCTGGTACTGGGTCGCTCTCGATCGCCCCTTTGTAGTGTGTGCTCCCATCGGTGTCGCCGCGGCTCACCCGGTCGGCGGCTGCGGTGGCTCGAAACTGGCGGCCGACGCGGCCTCGGGCCACCATGTCCGGCCCGTGAGGTAGGCATAGATGGGCTGCGTCGGAACAGTCGTGCCACCGACCGACCAGCCGGATCCGTTGCCCAGGGCGACTCCCTGCGTCATCGCAATCGTGAACGTCGACAACACGGCCTCGATCTCCATCGTGATCCACGACGAGGAGTCGTTGGTCCAGAATGCCGCGTTGCCCTCGGCGAACTGGGACCAGGCTCCGCCCGCCGCGTAGCCCGAGGGGTACGGCGCGGGAGTCTGGTTGATGGCGTCGTACAGCACCTGGGTGGCTGATGCACCGTCCGGGCCCTTGCTCGTCAGCGCTGAGATCTGCGACTTCGTGACGGCCTGCCGGTCGGTGGACTGCGGGTTCCAGAACGTCTGGACCGCCGAACCGTACCCCTGGGGATTCACCCCTTGTTCGTTGAACTGGTTCGCGGAGGCGATCGGCCAGTTCCAAGTGGCCGTCGGTGATCCGGAGGGGAAGCACCCTTGCGGGTACCCGGGGAACCCACAACTGACGTCGCCGTCGGTGTTGAAGGTGACCGGCGGTGCGCCGCTGTACTGGCTGGGGCTGTACTCCACGAAATTCAGGGAGTAGTTGTACCACCAGGATCCCGTCATGGCCGTGGGGGTGTAGCTCTCGTTCGCGGTGGCGCTCGTGTCCTGCAGGTAGATGGCCTCGGTCTGGCTCTCCGACATGAAGATCGGTTTCTGCGCGATCATCCCGCCGGGATTGGCGTTGACGCCGAGGCCGGACGCGATGATCCCGATCTCGTCGCTGTACAGGTCATCGGGAAAGGCCGCGGCGATCGAGTTCTGCCACACGCAGTACGTCGGCGTCTGTGGGCCGGACCCATCGGAGCACACAGGGCTCGTTCCCCCCGGGTTCGTTCCGCCGGCGTTCGCCTCCGCCTGCTCCCAGTCGCCGTAGAAGTTGTAGAACTCGTTGGTGAGCACGAACTGCTGATACAGGATCGTGCCCCAGTAGGACAGGAACGTCTGAAGATCCTGGACCTCCGCCTGCGTGTACCACTGCACTCCTGCGGAGTAGTTCTGGTTCAACTGTTGCCACGCGGAGGCCTGACCACCTGCCGTACCGAATAGCATGTTGTTGATCGCCGATCCGCACGTGCCGTTCAGGTCGTTCCACAGGGGCAAGTCCGTCAGCAGCGAGTTGTTCTGCGCGGAGATCGGATCGGCCGACGCGTTGTTCACCAGGAACGTGTAGTCGTAGAAGGCCGGAGTCACCGCATTACTGCACGAGGTGGCGGTGTCGACGTCGACGGTGAACTGCAGAGCCGCCACTTGGGCCGACAGGTAGTTGATCTGCTCGCTGATGCAGGTCAACTCGGTCATGACCGCTTGGACGTCCTCCTGCAGGATCGTGGTCTGCGGATCCTCCCCGATCGGGGAGAGCAACATGCCGGTGATGCCGTCGGCCGAGGTCGCAGGCACGCCTGAGTACTCGAGCAATCCTCCGACGCCGATCTCTGCGATGTCACTGATCACCTCTTCCGACGTGGTGCCGTTCGTGGGGACGGGAGCGGAGCACACCGACGTCACTGGCGCGTCGGTGGCCACGACCTGGGCGCTGCGTACCCGCCGGGGTGGTCCGCTCTTGCTGGCAGTCGGTGGCCGCAGTCCGCGAAGCACCTTCCCCTTCTCGGCTTTGCCGGCGGCCAGTCGGGCCAGCCCATTGAATCCGCCGTTCGTCTTGCGGATCTTGCGCATCAGTTGGCGGTACCCGACATCGCTGTTGCGGTAGCGCATGGAGTCGACCATCGATCCCTTCGCGATGCCCAGCGTGCGCCGAACCTTGCGGGTGGCCTTCGCATAGCCCTTGCGCTGCGTGGCCATCGCTGTCGCCGCGGTGGAGGCCAGGCTCACCTGGACGACCGGACTGGTCGCGCGAAGGGAATGGACGCGGGCCTTCATGGTCCCGCGGAATCGCTTGCCGACCACCGTTCCCCCCGACGTCTTGACCGTCAGCGGAAGGGCAGCTGTGGTGGCGACGCGCCGCTCGATCGGCCGAGCGAACGTTCCGTGACGTGTCGTGCGGCCCTTGGCGATCACTTGACCGCGGGAGTCGCGCACCACGACTCGGGCACGCGCCAACTCAGCCCGGGGGCCGAGGTAGGCCCACAACCGCAGCATGCGGCCCGGTCGCGGGGCGCCGTCCTGAGCGTGAACCGCGGGACCGTCCGAGGACGTGCTCCCGGCAGGAGGCACCGCATCACCTTGTGCGGTGGCCGGAACCATCGGCAGGAGCGCCAAGGCCGCAGCGATCAGTCCGGTCATCAGCACCGTGGCCAGCCGCCGGGCGTGTTCAGGCAGTAGGGAGATGATCACAGAAAGGAATATCGCACGACCCGTGAACCGATGCCGGGTGAGCAGCCAGAGCCTGCTCACTTGTCCCTCAGTTGTAGATGGACTCGTAGTCGGGCAGGCGCCGGTTGTACCCGCTGAGCAGTGTGGGAGTGCTGCCACTGGGGATGTATCCCAACGACGTCGGATCGAACTGCCGCATCTGGTTCAGCGCGGAGATGTTGCTGACCATGAGGTTGTCGGCCGCGCGATCGAAGGAGTTCGTCGACGACGGTGCCGTGCCGAACCAGGTGTCGGCCACGCCGTCCACCGGTCGGTGGTCCAGCATCTGCCACTCGGGGAATCCGTCGCCGTTGCCGTCGTGCAGGATCCGTTCGCCGCGCCCATTGCGATCGGCGTCGACGACGACCGACTCGTAGTACCCGTCTTCATTGGAGTCCTGGAACACGCCCATGGCGTATCCCGTGTCATGAGCCACGGTCTCGAATCGACCGTTGCCGTTCAGATCGGACAGCACCGTGTCGTAGTACCCATCACCGTTGGAGTCATAGGCCAGATCCAGCGTGCCGTTGCCGTCGGCGTCGTAGCGCGTGAATCGGCCCGAACCGGGGGTGCCCAGGCCGTTCGTCGGGTCCCCCGATGTGATGGCCCGCAGTCGGATCTTGGTGACACGGCCGTGGCGGTAGGTGACGATGACGTACTTGGCCGAACCACACGCCAGGTAGCGGCGCACCTGCGTGTGGCGGGTCCGCTTGACCTGCTCGCCCGCTCCGTCGAACGGGCGCCGGATCGCGGCCTTGCTCATCCCTGAGTCCGCTGCCCGGCGCTCGGCCTTGCTCACGCACGAGGCACGAGCCGCTTCCGCCGGCGGAACCACGCTCAGTCCGACGGCCGCCACGGCTCCCCCGAGTGCTGCGACAGCCCAAGGCCGCAGTGGGACACGTGTAATCATCGGTCCTCCCCGGGACAACGGTGTTCGACGAGTGTAGGTGGCGACTCCGGCTGGCGGAAAACGCCGCGGAGCACGGGCCAGACCCAGATACCCCGATGCTCCGCGTAGCGAGCGGCATCAGGAAGGTGTCCTGGCAAGATCCGACCGCGAGGGCAGAGCGGGCCTTCGTTGAGCGGTGGGAGCGATGCCAGGCGCCTTGCTGGAGCCGCGCAGCAGCCGAAGTATCGGTGGATCCGGGTCAGACCGTCTCCGTCACTTCGTACTGGCTGACGTCGGCGGCGAGGATGGCCGAGGCTTGGTCGTCGCCGGGCCCCGAGCCCCGGAACGCCTCGAGGTCCGCGACGGACTCCCACCGCTCGAAGACGTTGATCCGGTCCAGTTCGATCAGATCCGCCGACAGATGGAAGTCCAGACACCCGGCCGCCGAGCGCGCGGCCACGATCACGTCGCGGCACCCATCCAGGTAGCCGTCCCGATCGTGTTCGGCCACTCGCAGCCAACCGGCGACGATGATCATGTCGTCGGGAAACCCAGGTTGATCCCTCCGTGCGCCGGGTCGGGCCAGCGGCTGGTGACGACCTTGCCACGGGTGAAGAAGTGGAATCCCTCGGCGCCGTGGGCATGGGTGTCCCCGAACAACGAGGACTTCCAGCCCCCGAACGAGTAGTACGCCATGGGCACCGGGATCGGCACATTGATGCCCATCATGCCCACCTGGACCTCGGTCTGGAACCGGCGAGCCGCGCCGCCGTCGCAGGTGAAGATCGCGGTCCCATTGCCATAGCGATGGGCGTTGATCAGGTCCAGACCCTCTTCGAACGTCGCCACGCGCACTACGGACAGTACTGGGCCGAAGATCTCGTCGGTGTAGATCGACATCTCGGGCGTCACTCGGTCGAACAGTGTCGGCCCGAGCCAGAACCCCTCGGCCGCGCCGTCTGCCTCGACCGTGCGGCCGTCAACGACCAACTCGGCACCCTCGGCCACACCGGCATCGACGTATCCGGCCACCTTGTCCCGGTGCACTGCCGTGACGAGGGGTCCCATGTCGGCGCCCTTGCGACCGTCACCGGTGCGCAACCCCGCCATGCGAGAGGTGATCGCCGCGACCAGATCGTCGGCGATCGGCTCGACGGCCACGACGACGGAGATCGCCATGCAGCGCTCACCCGCCGACCCGAAACCGGCGTTGATGGCAGAGTCCGCCGTCAGGTCGAGGTCGGCATCGGGCAGCACCAGCATGTGGTTCTTGGCCCCGCCGAGCGCCTGGACCCGCTTGCCGTGCGCAGTACCCGTCTCGTAGACGTACTGGGCGATCGGGGTCGATCCGACGAAACTGATCGATGCGACATCCGGATGCGTCAGGAGCGCGTCCACCGCCACCTTGTCGCCGTGGACGACGTTGAACACCCCGTCTGGCAGTCCCGCCTGCTTCCAGAGGTCCGCGAGGTACATGGCCGCGCTCGGGTCCTTCTCGGACGGCTTCAGGATGACGGTGTTGCCGGCCGCGATCGCGATCGGGAAGAACCACATCGGCACCATCGCCGGGAAGTTGAACGGGGAGATGATGCCGACGACTCCCAGCGGCTGACGCAGCGAGTAGACGTCGACGCCGGTCGAGACGCCGTCGGAATACCCGCCCTTGAGTAGGTGGGCATTGCCACAGGCGAACTCCACGACCTCCAGGCCCCGGGTGACCTCGCCCAGAGCATCGGACAGAACCTTGCCGTGCTCTTCGGTGATCAGGGCGGCGAGGGTCTCCTTGTTCGCGTTCACGAGTTCACGGAACCGGAACAGCACCTGCATACGGGTGGTCAACGTGGCGCGTCCCCACGTCTCGAACGCCTTGGCGGCAGTTGCGACGGCTGAGTCGACGTCGGCAGCCGTCGCGAAGTCGACGGCCTTGGTGATCTGTCCGGTGGCCGGGTCGTACACGTCGCCGCTTCGTTCGGCAGTGCCTTCCCAGGTTCGACCGTCGATCCAATGCGTGATGCGTTGTGTCGACGACATTGCTATCTCTCCTTGATCTGCCGGACCTTGTGCCCGGTGGTCGGTGCGCGTCAGCTGTCGAAGCCCAGACCGAGACGGTCCAGGGTCTTCAGCCACACGTTGCGTCGCCCCGCACTCGCGTCGGCGTCGGCCAGCGATCTGCGGGTGACGTCGATGACGATCTGTCGGGCGGGTTCGGGCGGGAAAGGAAGAGGCTTGGAGCGCACCATCTTCAGGCGGGTCCGCTCGGTGTCTTCCCCCCACAGCAGGTCCAGCATCGTGTCGGCCCCGAATCGGGAAGCCCCGACGCCGAGGCCGGTGAATCCGACGCAGTACGCCAGGCGACCGCCGAACGCGGCACCCCAGAACGCGCTGAACCGCGAGCAGGTGTCGATCGCGCCGGCCCACGCGAACTCGATCGGGACCTCGGCGGTGGCGGGGAACGTGTCATGAAGGTGTTGCACGAGACGCGCGGTCAGGAAGTCGTCGCGCTCCAGGTCCGAACCGGGGCGTTCCCCGCGTTCATAGACCGCGTCGTAACCGCCCCACAGGATACGGTTTTCGTGGGTGAGCCGGTAGTAGTGGAACTGGTTGCCGGAGTCGCTGACGCCCTCGCGGCCACCCCAGCCGATCGAGGCGAGAACGTCGGCCGACAAGGGTGCTGTCGCCACCACGTGGTCGAAGACGGGCACGACGAACGCCGTGATCCGCTTCAGCAGTGGCTCGTGTGCGGCGGTGGCCAGAGCCACCCGTGCCGCGGTGAGTCGACCGGAGTACGTCCGCACCGAAAGCTCCGCGCCGGCCTTGTCGATGCTCAGCACCGGGGAGTGCTCGAAGATCCGCACGCCCAATGAACGGGCGGCTGCCGCCAATCCCCAACACAACCGGGCGGGATCAACCAGCCCCACGTCGGGGTCGCGGATCGCGGCCACGTACGTGGGGGAGTCGACGAGAGCTCGGGTCTCATCCTGGTCCAGGAACTGGACGTCGACGCCGAACCCTCGGGCTTCGTCGACATGCTCGCGCAGATCGGCCACTTGATAGGACTCGGTGGCGACGGCCAGGTCGCCGGGCTTCTCGTAGAAGCAGTCGATCCCGTAGCGCCCGATCGTCTCTTCGATCTCGGCGAGGTTGACCAGCCCCAGGCGGTGCAGTTCATTGAACTCCTGCGGCCATCGTTGAATGCCATTCGCGTGTCCGTGGGTGAGGGACGCCGCGACGAACCCGCCGTTGCGGCCACTGGCCGCGTTGCCGATCCGGTCGCCTTCGAGAAGGACGACGTCCAGACCGGGGCTGCGTTCCTTGGCCCGCAGCGCGGTCCACAGTCCAGTCAAACCACCACCGACGACCACCAGGTCGGCAGCCGTAGCGCCTGTCAGAGGGTCGCCCGCAGCGGGTCGAGCGTCGTCGGCGAGCCACAGCGGCTCGTGTCGGACGTCTCGCAGGGCAGCGTAGGCCTGCTCGCCCGGTGAAGGGGCGAAGGACATCTACGCCTCCCGCTTCTTCCGGCCGGCGAACTGGCTGATCAGCACGATCGCCAAGGCGATCATGAACATGGCTGTCGCGATGACGTTGGCCTGCGGCGGGATGCCGCGAGTGGCCGACACGTACACGAACTTGGGGAACGTCGTGAACTGCCCCGAGTTGAAGTTCGTGATGATGAAGTCGTCGAAGCTCAGCGAGAACGCCAGGAGCGCCGCAGCGGCGATACCAGGAGCCACCAGCGGCAAGGTGATCCGCCGGAACGCCCCCCACTCGCTGGCGTAGAGGTCCATGGCCGCCTGCTCCAGGCGCGCGTCCAGACTCGCCAACCGGGCCTTGACCGTCACCACGACGAAGCTGATGCAGAACATGATGTGGGCGATAACGACGGTCCAGAAGCCCAGTGGGATCAGGATGTTCAGGAACAGCGCCAGCAGGGACGAACCCAGCACGACCTCCGGAGTCGCCATGGGCAGGAAGATCAACAGGTTCGTCGTGGAGCGACCGGCGAACCTGTGGCGCACCAGGGCGAACGAGATCAGCGTTCCCAGGATCGTGGCCACGGCGGTCACCACGGCTGCGACGACGATCGAGTTGACGACCGAGCCGCAGACCTCGGGAGCGCCACAGGGGTTCAGCCAGTTGTCCAGCGTGAATCCCTGCCACGTCAGGTTCGTGCGGCCCGCCTGGTTGAACGAGAACACGAACGTGTACGCGACGGGGAGCAGCAGGTAGACGAACGCGAAGAACGCGTACACCTTGATGGCGTTGCGGCCGAGCCACCCACGGGTCTTCTCCCACGCCGTCGGTGGTTTGCCTTCGACCGCCGATGCGGTCGTACTGGTGGTGGCCACGCGAGCGGAACTCATACGAGGTCCTCCGTTCCGACCTTGCGCACATAGACGAGCACGAGGATGAGGATCGAGATCATCAGGATGAACGACAGGACCGCTGCAGTCGGGTAATCGTTCACGCTCAGGAACGTGTACTCGATGCGGTTGCCGATCATCGTGTTGCTCGGTCGGCCGAGTAGCGCGGCGTTGACGTAGTCACCGGCTGCCGGGATGAACGTCAACAGGGTTCCGGCGATGACGCCCGGAAGGGACAGCGGGAACGTGACCTTGAAGAAGCCGGTCATCGGCTTGGCGTACAGGTCGCCCGATGCCTCGACCAACTTGGGGTCGACCCGTTCGAGGCTCGCGTAGATCGGCAGCGTCATGAACGGCAGGAAGTTGTACGTCAGACCGGTGATGACAGCGAGCGCCGATGGGTAGATGCCGGCAGTGTCGCCCACCAGACCGATCGTTCGCAGGATCGCTACCACCCAGCCCTCATCGGCCAGGATCTGCTGCCACGCGATCGTGCGCAGGATGAACGACACGAAGAACGGGGCGATCACCATGACCAGCAACAGGTTGCGGTACTTGCCGGCCTTGAACGCGATCGCGTACGCCAGGGGATACCCGATCAGCAGGGCCAGGATCGTCGCGAGACCGGAGTAGATGAATGACCGGATCAGTGGTTCGTAGTAGGTCGCGTCGGTCAACGTGTCCACGTAGTTCGTGAACGACCACGTCTGCTGGAACTGCCCGACCTCGCCACCGGGGACCGGTGTCTGCAAGCTCGTCATGAACAGGAAGACCAAGGGGACGACGAAGAAGATCCCCAACCACAAGATGCCGGGGAGCATGAGTAGATAGGGCGTGAACCGGCCCCGCTTGTTCGGACCGGACGGTGGCTGGCGATTGTCCTCGATCGTGTCGCCGATGGCCTGTGCGATCGCCATGTCAGCTCACCACAAGGGCGTCGGGGTCGATCTCGACACCGGCGTTGATGTCGTCGGTGCCATTGAGCACGAAACCGTGGGCGGGGGCCCAGGACAGGCGCACCTGCGAGGCGACCGGTAGGAGCGCCTGGGCGTCCAGGTTCTGCGCGAACACCTGGATGATCTCCCCACCGGGAGTGCGGACCTCGTACTGCGTCGAGACGCCGAGGAAGCTCGTGGCCTCGACGACGCCGTCCACGAAGTTGCCGTCGGCCGGCGCCTGGGCGGCACCGTCGAGCCCCGCGATGTTGATCTTCTCGGGCCGCACCCCCACCAGCACGTTGCTGCCGCGTCCCGTCGAGACATCCCGGCCCATGCGCGACTTCGGCATACGGAACTGGCCGTCGGTGTCCTCGAGGATGAGCTCCTCGCCGTCGACGTCGACCACCGTCGCCGGGAACAGGTTGGACTGTCCCAGGAAGTTCGCGACGAAGGCCGTCTGGGGCGATTCGTACAACTGCGTGGGCGGGCCGAGCTGCTCGATGACACCGTTGTTCATGACCGCGACGGTGTCGGCCATGGTCATGGCCTCTTCCTGATCGTGGGTCACGTGGATGAACGTCAGGCCCACCTCGGTCTGGATCCGCTTGAGCTCCAACTGCATCTGGCGACGCAGCTTGAGGTCCAGGGCGCCCAGCGGCTCGTCAAGCAGCAGCACTGCGGGACGGTTCACGATCGCCCGCGCCAGCGCGACGCGCTGCTGCTGGCCGCCGGACAGCTGGGTCGGTTTGCGTTTGGCCACCTGCGTGAGCTGGATCAACTCCAAGGCGTCGGCCACCTGCTTGTCGACATCCTTGACGCCGCGACGCCGCAGCCCGAATGCGACGTTCTCCTCGATCGTCATGTGGGGGAACAGCGCGTAGTTCTGGAACACCGTGTTCACCGGCCGCTTGTACGGCTTCTGGTGGGTGATGTCCGCATCGCCGATGCGGATCCGTCCGGCCGTCGGGTCCTCCAGCCCCGACACCATGCGCAGCGTCGTGGTCTTGCCACAGCCCGAGGGCCCCAGCAGGGCGAAGAACGACCCCTGCGGCACCTGCAGCGACAAGTCGTTCACGGCAGTGAAGTCGCCGAACGACTTCGTCAGGTTCTCGAGGAACAGATCGCCCTCGGCCTTGGTGATGTCGGTCTTCGCCATTACTGCCGCCTCAGCCCTGGATCACTCGTCCGAAGGCTTCCGAGTACTCGGCCGTCTCCTCCGGAGTCAGGGGGCGGAACACCTGTGATTGGCTCAGGATCTCGTCGGTGGGGAAGATCCATTCACTGTCGGCGAGCTTGGGATCGATCTTCTTCATCTCCTCCTGCGCTCCCTTGACCGGGCATACGTAGTTCACGTACGCGGCGACCTCGGCAGCGTTCTTGGGGTCGTAGTAGAAGTTCATCAACGCCTCGGCGCCGGCCTTGTTCGTCGCCGTCGACGGGATCACCAGGTTGTCCGACCACAACGT
>CAZCRC010000028.1:0-12854 GCA_964500995.1 uncultured Actinomycetes bacterium | reverse complement strand
TCTTCTTGATCTCGATCGGGCTGCTCATCGAACCCTCGGTGATCATGCAGGTGACGACGCTGCAGGTCGCGGCCGCGTTCGCGGCCGCCGTCATTGTGGGCAAGGCAGCAGCCGCATTCGTCAGTGGCCGGCTGAGTGGGTACTCCGGTGCCGAGATCGGGCTGATGTTCTCCCTGACGTTGCCGCAGGCCGCGGCCACGTTGGCTGCCGCCTCGGTCGGGTTCTCGCTGGGTCTGTTCGACGAAGTCGTCCTCAACGCTGTCCTGGTGGTCGTCCTGGTCAGCCTGCTGATCAGCTCCGCCACGACACAGTGGTTCGCGGGGCGAGTGGCCGTCCCGCGGCGCGAGGACCGTCCGTTCGGGGAACGGGTGCTGGTCGGACTGGCCGAGGATGCGCAGTCCAGTTCGCTCATGCCGATCGCCACTGCCCTGGCCCGGGCGGACGCGGGCACCGTCGACCCGGTACACATCATCGCCAACGAGTTGACCGCGGTCACCCGGCCGTCGGCGGAACTGCGCAATGCGATGGCGGCGACGGTGGCCGCTGCTGGAGCCGAGGGTGAGGCGCACGTGCGACTGGATCAGTCGACCGCACTCGGACTGCGCAATGCGGCGCTGGAAACGGACGCATCGGTGATCATCGTGGGCAATCGATTGCGGCGCGGGATCTCCGGCTGGTTCCGTGACCGTGGGGTCGAGCAGGTGGTGGCCGCGGCCCCCGTCCCCGTGATCGTGGTCGTCGACGCCCCGCGAGTGGTCAAGCGCCTCGTGGTGGCCGTCGACGTCGCCGATACCTTGGACACGGCTGTCATCGATGCCGACCTGCTGGCCGATGTCGCCCTCAGGCTGAGGGCACAGTGGCGCTGCCAGGTCCTGGTCGTCACGGGGGAGCAGGTCACGGCCGAGGCGTTGGCCGCATTCGGCGATGCCCGAGTCGAGCATGTGGCTGCAGCACCTACTTCGTGGCTGCAAGGTCAGGTTCAGGAAGGTGACCTGGTGCTGGGGGCGACAGGTCCCGGCGTGCGGCTGATCGACTCCGCTTATGGCCGACTCATGCGCACCGCCGGGGTCGGGCTGGCGATCGTGGCCGGACCTGGTCAGGCAGGCACGGGGTCGGCGATGGGAGTTCCGAGCCCCTTCGTGGAGGACTGATCGGCGCGGCCGCCGGACATCGGCTGCCTGAGATCGCTAGCCTTGACATATCGAATACGCAACCTGGAGGCAGACATGACCACGCCCACTCCCCCCGGTGGCGACGACCCGACCACTGCACTGCCCCAGACCCCGCCCACCGGCCAGCCATTCCCTGACGCGGCCGGGCAGTCCGGCGCGCAGCCCGGAGTTGCCGGCTCCGGCTCCGGTGCCACGCCGCCGCCAGGAGCGGCTGGCCCCACACCGCCCCCGATCCCGCCGAAGGATCAGAAGGACAAGACCCTGCCGTGGAAGATCGCCACGGGTGTCCTCGCGCTCACCACCATCGGTCTCGGGGCGTGGGGCCTGAGCACCAACAGCAAACTCAACAACCTGCAGGCGTCGACCGATCAGCAGATCGCTGCTCTGCAGCAGCAGGTGCAACAGATCAGCGAGACGGCCGGCAAGAAGGAGTCCGAACAGGCCAAGGAGATCGCGGCCCTGCGTGGCAAGGTCTCGGAGTACAAGGGCAACCTGAAAGTCGACACGGCCAAGATCAAGCAGGAGTCCGGCGAGATCAACCAACTCAGCAACGAGTACAAGGCGGCTCAAGCGCGCGCCCAGCGCAAGGAGGGCAACCTCCAGGCGCAGTTGACTGCCGCTCAGGCCGAGGCAGCACTTGCCAAGAAGTGCGCGACTGTCATGGCCAGCGGATTGATCAAGATCTATGAGGATGTCCCCACGATCGTCACCTACAAGGAGGTTGACGCCGTCCTCAAGGAGGCTTCTGCCGACTGTGGTGACGTCGTGAGTGTGCAGGTCCCCTGATGGCCGACTCGGTGCTGTCGCGGCGTTCCGAGGGGTCGCTGCTGTCCCTCGGATCCACGGGCTCGTTGTTATCGATCGGGTCCACCGGCTCGGTGTTGTCCATCGGCTCGGTGGGATCCGCTGGGTCCTTGTTGTCCATCGGATCCGCCGCCTCTGTCGGATCGCTGATGTCCTGGCTGTCAGTCGGATCGGTGATGAGTTCCACCAGTCGCGGTGCAGTCATGGATCACGGGACTGTCGGCCCACGCCAGCAGGTCATCGGGGCCGCTGCGGTGATCGGGCTGGCTGCCGCCGTACTGACCATCGGGGCGGTGCGGCGGGCCGCCTGAGTCGTCGCCGAGCGGGGCGCCGGTGGTGTCCGCCGTTTGTCGGGGGCACCCGGCCGGCTGGTAGCCTGTGGTCGTCCCGAGCCCCCGTAGCTCAGGGGATAGAGCGGTGCCCTCCGGAGGCATGCGCGCAGGTTCGAATCCTGCCGGGGGCGCTTCAGTTGCCCTTCGAAGCCGCGACGAGTTTCGGAACCATTGCTGGTGTCACGGGCCCGATGACGCGGGCGGCGATGCGCCCTTGCGCGTCGATCACGATCGTGCTCGGCAGTGCCTTGGGGGGTACCCCCGGGATCCCCGACAGAACCTCGCCGGATGGGTCCACGATGCTCGGCCACGTCACGTCCAGATCCGAGACGAAGGCCTGCGCAGCGGCGGGCTCGTCCTGGACGTTCACCCCGATGATCTTCATCCGGGGATTGTCACGTGCCAGCCGCTGCAGCGTCGGGATCTCCTCGCGGCACGGTGCGCACCAGGACGCCCAGGCGTTCACGATCACCGGCTGACCCTGCAGGTCGGTGATGGCCACCGGGTCGCCCGCCGATGTGGTTCCACTCAGTTCCGGTGCTGGTTCCCGTTGTTCCGAGGGGATGACGGTCAGCCCCACGGTCTCGGTCGGCACGGCGCCCTCGGTGGGCGGCGGTGTCCGGCCACAGCCGGCAGTGGCCGCCAGCAGCAGGGCCGCGAGGAGGGCCAGCAGCGTCGTCGGCCGCGTGACTCTCACGGTGTGCGACCCCGTCGGACCACGACCCATGCGCCGACTGCCACGAGCAGGGCGACCACCACCAGAGCGAGAATTCCGGCCGACGGACCGGACCCTTCGGCTGCACCGGGTTGTGCCGCGACGGTCGCTGCTGGAGTGGGATTCGAGCGGGGTTCCGCGGAGTCCTTCCCCGCGATGCGGAACGCCAGTTTGCCGGTGATGGGATGGCCATCAGAGGCCACGACCCGGTAGGTGACGGCGAAGTCCCCGGCCCCGGCCTGCTGCGGCCACGAGGCCACGAGCGCTGAGCCGACGACCTTGGGCGAGAGCGGGATCTGGCCACCTGGGCCTTCGGCCACCATCGCCATTCCCGATGACAGCGGCGGCTGCGAGAAGGTGATGGTGACTGTGGCGGGGGCTCGCTTCAGGGTGGCGCCATCGGCTGGCGTGCTGCCGCTGATGTCGGTGTGGGCCCCCGCGGGAGGCGCCATCGCGAGCACGGCGACAATCACGCCGAGAACGACTCGTATCCAGGCGCCGTAATTCACCCGTCCAGATTACCTACTGGCAGTGGGGTCCATTTGACAATGATTCTCATCGTCGTTCAGGATGGGGTCATGTTCTTCCGACGCCCCACCGCGGCCGCAGGTGCCGCCATCGCCGCATTGGCACTCTCCAGTTGCGCCACCGACCCCCAGCCCACCGCCGACGATCCAGTGACCGTGATGGCAGCCTTCTACCCGCTGCAATTCGCCGCCGAGCAGGTGGGTGGGGACCAGGTTGAGGTCGCCAGCCTCACTCCGCCCGGGGCAGAGCCGCACGACGTCGAACTGACCCCGCAGCAGATCGCCGAGATGGGCGAGGCGGATCTGATCCTGTACATCAAGGGTTTCCAGCCTGCCGTGGACGAGGCAGTCGCGCAGGTGGCGGCGGACAAGGCTGTCGATGTGAGCGCCGGCATCACCCTGTTGCCCGGCGAGGAGCACACCGACGAGCATGCCGGTGAGGAGTCCGGTGGCGACGCCTCGCACGAGGGCGAGTCAGCCACCGACCCCCACATCTGGCTGGACCCGCTCAACATGGTGACGATCGCGGACACCGTCGAGAAGCGGCTGTCCGAAGCTGCGCCTTCCGCGCAGACGACCTTCCGGGCGAACGCCAGTGCCCTGGACACGCAGTTGGAGGCGCTGGACAAGAAGTGGGCCGCGGGCACGCAGGAATGTCAGAGTCGTGACCTCGTCGTCAGTCACGAGGCGTTCGCCTATCTGGCCGACCGGTACAGCTTCACCCAGGTGGGCATCAGCGGGTTGTCGCCCGAATCGGAACCCAGTCCCGCCAAGGTCGCCGAGGTCACCGACTTCGTCCGCAAGAACGACGTCTCAACCATCTACTTCGAGACGCTCGTGGATCCTCGTGTCGCCGAGACGGTGGCGGGCGAGACGGGTGCGACCACCGCGATGTTGGATCCGCTGGAGGGCCTCGCTGAAGGCAGCGACCAGACATACTTGACGGTCATGGAGACCAACCTTGCGACCGTCATCGCTGGACAACCCTGCCCGTGACGTCCGCCTCGTCACCGCGACCGACCTCCGGCCCGCCCTTCCGGGTGACCGGGGGTCGTGTCGTGCGTGGCGGGGAGCCCGTGCTCGAGGGCATCAACCTGACCGTCGGGAGCGGTGAGTTCCTGTCCCTGTTAGGCGAGAACGGTTCGGGCAAGACCACGTTGCTGCGGGCCCTGGTGGGGCTCCAGCCACTCACCGAAGGCAGCGTGGCGATCCTGGGGCAGCCCGTGGACCGATTCACGCAGTGGCCTCGAGTGGGATACGTGCCGCAGCACCTGCTGGCCAGTGGAGCGGTCCCCGTGTCGGTGCGCGAGGTCGTGTCAGCCGGACTGATCTCACCAGCCAGCCGCTGGCGACCCCGCCGGGGCGATCACCGGCAGCGGATGCGAACCAGCCTGGAGCGAGTAGGTCTGTGGGGGCGCCGATCGGATAGTTTCCACACGCTGTCGGGCGGGCAGCAGCGGCGCGCCATGATCGCCGCGGCGTTGGCCAAAGGGGCCGACATCCTGTTGCTCGACGAGCCCACCGCCGGAGTGGACCAGGAGAACGTGGCGCAGTTGCATGACATGCTCGCCGACCTCAGTGACTCCGGCGCGACGATTGTGCTGGTGACCCACGAACTCGGTGCCTTGGCTGATCTGGTGTCACGGGTCGTGGTGCTGGGCAAACGGGCCGGTGCGTCGGTCCTGTACGACGGTCCGCCGCCGCCTCCGGCGTCGCTTCGTGATCCACACGGACACCACGACGAGCCGACCGCGGATC
Organism: uncultured Actinomycetes bacterium; assembly: GCA_964500995.1. Taxonomy (GTDB): domain Bacteria; phylum Actinomycetota; class Actinomycetes; order S36-B12; genus CAIWTL01. The sequence continues at coordinate 7,546 of CAZCRC010000028.1, read as the reverse complement.
CGGGCTGGAGCGGCGCATGAACCTCCTGTCCTACGACTTCATGCAACGGGCACTCATCGCCTCGCTCATCATCGGGCTGTTGGCTCCGCTGATCGGGGTGTTCCTGGTCCAACGCCGGCTCGCGCTGCTGGGTGACGGTATGGGCCACGTGGCGTTGACCGGCGTCGGGTTGGCCTTCCTGGTGGGTACACAGCCGGTGCTCACGGCGCTCGTGGTCGCAATCCTGGGTGCTGTGGTGGTGGAACTCATCCGCTACCGCAGCCGCACTGTCGGCGATGTCGCGCTCGCGCTCGTGTTCTACGGCGGGATCGCCGGTGGCGTGTTGCTGGCGTCGCTTGCTCCCGGCAACACGTCGGCCTCGCTGAACCAGTACCTGTTCGGTTCGCTGGCCACGGTGGCGGGCGGGGATGTCGTGGTCTTGGCGCTGGCTGCCGTCGCTACCGCGGGCGTCTTGGCGCTGTTCGGCCGCGAACTGTTCTTGGTTTCGCTGGATCCGGATCTCGCGCACGTCCAGGGCGTCCGGGTCCGGGCAATGAGCCTGCTGCTGAGCGTGCTGGCGGCGGTCACCGTGGTCATCGGAATGCGCACCGTCGGACTACTTCTCGTGTCGGCGATCATGATCGTTCCGATCGCCGCAGCGCAGCAGTTCACCCGATCGTTCGCGGCGACCGCTGCGGGTGGTGTGGCAATCGGGGTCTTCGCCGCCGTGGTGGGCCTCATCGCATCCTTCTACCTGGATCTGCCGCCCGGTCCGACGATCGTCATCCTCGCTTTGGCAGTGTTCACGCTCGCCGCGGTCACGTCGTCGCTGAGGTCCGCGCGATGACGTCAGCGGACCTTGCCCTGCCACGCTCTACAATCGCCACAGCCAGACAGGAGGTGCCGTGAGCCCTGATGTTCGTCACGCGCCCGCTGAGTCGCACAGTCACACCCACGGTCCGGGCTGCGGCCACACGGCCGTCATCCACGGCAGTCACGTGGACTACGTTCACGACGGGCACATGCATCATGAACACGATGGTCATTACGACGAGTGCGCCCGATGCACCTGCGGCAACTGTGACGATGCCTGCGCCATCTGCCGGTGCTCGGACTGTGACTGCCTGACCTGCAACCATCAGACCTGCTCGTGTCCCGGGTGCTTCGATGACTGTGCCAACTGCACGTGCGAGTCGTGCAGCTGCCCCACGTGCTCGCACCCGGTCTGACGATGAACCCATCCGAACCGCGCCTTACCAGGCAACAGGTGGCCATCCGGGAACTGCTGGGGCAGACGGACGAGTTCCGCAGCGCACAGGAACTGCATCACCGGCTCCAGGGGCAGGGGGATCGCATCGGCCTGGCCACGGTCTACCGGGCGCTCGGTCGGATGGCGGACAACGGAGACATCGATGTGTTGGTGGGTCCGGAAGGGGAGGCGCTCTACCGGCGGTGCAGTTCCGGTCATCACCATCACTTGGTCTGCCGCCGATGCGGCGCGACGGTGGAAGTCGAGGGGCCAGCCGTTGAGTCGTGGACGCGCACGGTGGCGGCAGCGGAGGGATTCACTGACGTCAGCCACACCTTGGAGATCTTCGGACTGTGCGCCCGCTGCTCGCAATCGTGACCCAGCACCTGGCAGGCTGACGCAGTGACACAGGCACTCATCAGACCGGCGGAGCCGGCAGACGTCCCGCAACTACTCGGGTTGATCCGCGACCTCGCCGCCTACGAACGCGAACCAGACGCGGCCGTGGCGACCGAGGATCAGATCCACGATGCCCTGTTCGGTGGCAGTGCGACCCCGACGGGGGTGCCCGCTGCCTACTGCTTCGTCGTTGACGTCGATGGTCAACTGGCCGGGCTCGCGCTGTACTTCCTGAACTTCTCGACCTGGCTGGGGCGACACGGGATCTATCTGGAGGACCTGTTCGTTCGCCCGGAGTTCCGTGGCCATGGCTTCGGCCAGGCGCTGCTGGCTCGACTGGCGCAGGAATGCGTGGAACGTGGCTACGGCCGCCTGGAATGGTGGGTTCTGGACTGGAACACCCCGGCGATCGAGTTCTACCGAAGCCAGGGCGCGGAGTGGATGGGTGACTGGACCACCAATCGGGTCAGTGGCGAGGCGCTGCAGCGGCTCGCCGCCTCATCGCCTCGACCCTGACGTCAGTCACGCAAGATCGGCGAGCGCTTTCCCCCACGCGGTGGCACGGTCGATCTCGCCGGGAGCCAGCGGCCCTTGGACGTCGGTCACGACGAAGTGTTCCGACTCTGCCGCGATCGGGAACCCGGCCTTCTTCAGCCGTTTGGCCGATGTGTGTGACGCATGGTCCATCGCCGTGACCAGTTTCGGGTGGTCCATCCGGGTGTCGAACGTGACCGCGCGGGTGGAACCCTGCGGCGCCACGACGTCCAGCCATTCCCGCAGTCCCCGACCCCGACTCACCAGTGGTTCCGTCGTCTTGGTCGCGGCGTCCTTGCGGGTTTCGGTGCGTGGCAACCCAAAACCATGGGTGGGTCCGCCGGCGACGAGGAGCGTGACGACAGCAGGGATGGAATCCGGCGCCTCACCGACTTCCACGGTGGTGACCGGGCAGGTGGGCGATACGCCCGCTGCGATGGCATTCGCGATGCGTTGGGCATCGCCGAACATGGATTCGTAGACAATCAGAACGGTCATGGTGACCCTCCTTCCCTTCCACCGTACGCCTATCGTCGCGGTGTGAGAGTTGTGGTCGCGCCGGACAAGTTCGCCGGTTCCTTGTCTGCGACTGAGGTGGCTCGCGCCATCGAACGTGGCTGGCGGGAGGTCTTCCCGCATGATGACGTCGATCGGGTCCCGCTGTCGGACGGCGGCCCCGGATTCATCGACTGCCTCCAGGTCTCGCTACCCGGCAAGGTTCATTCCCGCGGCGTGGCGGGGCCGCTGCGAACGGCTGTCACGGCGCGCTTCTTCGCGACCGGTGACACCTGGTACATCGAGGCCGCGGAGGCCAGTGGGCTGCATCTGGTCGCGACGGGGTCGCGCGATCCGCTGCGAGCGACAACGGCCGGAGTCGGTCAGTTGGTGGCAACGGCCGTGGCTGCCGGCGCTCGACGCGTGGTGGTGGGACTGGGCGGATCCGCGACGAATGACGCCGGTGCTGGTCTGCTGGGCGAATTGGGTGCCCTGGCATGGGATGACCAAGGAACCGCCGTCGACCTGGCCGCAGGACCGATCGTGTTCGACACGGTGGCAGCGGTGGCGTTGGAGCCTGCCGTGCAGGCGCTGGCCGGCGTGGAACTCGTGATCGCCTCGGACGTCGACAATCCGCTGCTCGGCGAATCCGGGGCCACGGCCATGTTCAGCGCCCAGAAGGGGGCGGACAACGCCATGCGCGAGCAACTGGGGCAACTGGTGGCCCATTGGGTGGCCTGCTGTGTTTCCTCCGGTGTCCCCGCCCGGATCGCACGGGAGGCGGGTGCGGGCGCAGCGGGTGGCTTGGGGTACGGGCTGTTGATCCTTGGCGGAACCCGCGTTTCGGGTATCCAACTCGTTGCCGAGGCGGTGGGTCTGCGCGACCGTTGCCGAGGTGCGGGCCTCGTCTTCACCGGAGAGGGCCGACTGGACGAACAGTCGCTGCACGGGAAGGTGGTCACCGGGGTGGTGGCCGCTGCGGGCGAGGCTCCGGTGGTCGTCATCTCGGGTCAATCGCAGCTCAGCGCCGATCAATGGCGTGCTTCGGGGATAGCGCGGGTGGAGACGCTGCACGAACGCGCCGCCTCGACCGAGGAATCGATCGAGCGCGGCGCGTTCTATGTGTCTCAGGTTGCTGCCGAGGTGGCAGCTGACGTCAGGCGTCGTTCCGGGAGGCCTGCTCGGTGAGGTCCACCGCCGCGGGACCCTGCGCCTTCAGCAGATCCCGGATCTCGCGCAGCAGTTCCGTCTCTTCGGCGAGTTCCTCTTCAGCCGGCTTGGCAAAGCGCTCCTTCGCGGCGTTCATGGGGGCCACGAAGATGAAGTACACCACCGCCGCAGTGATGAGGAACGTGATGATGGCGGTGATGATGAGACCCAAGTTGATGGTCTGACCGCCGGGGATGCTCACCGTGCCACCGACGCCGTCGGCTCCGATCCCCATGAGGCCGAAGATCATGTTGATGACGGGCTGGATGAGTCCGGTCGTGACTGCGGTGACCAGTGCGGTGAACGCAGCGCCGATGACCACGGCGACCGCGAGGTCGATGACGTTCCCACGAAGGATGAAGTCCTTGAAGCCTTTGATCATTTTCTGTTCCCTGTCAGATGGTTCGGATGTCCGTGCCGGTGTCGTGCCCGTGGCACGCGGCACGAAACGGGGTCCGGTGCCACTGGCGTGAGAGACGCGTCACCCCGGACGACCGAAATTCGCAGACTCGGCGTTCGTGCTGTTCCAATAGGTCGCTATGACCCTCACCGACACCCCGACCCCGCCCCGGTTCGCGACTGTCGCCCCTGGGCCGTACCCGGCGCTGGTGGCGGTCTTCGTCGGACTACTGATCATCAGCAACATCGGCGCGACCAAACTCATCACGTTCGGTCCCCTCATCACCGACGGCGGCGTGTTCTTGTTCCCCCTCGTCTACATCCTGGGCGACATCGTGAGCGAGGTGTACGGGTTCAAGGCGGCGCGCAAGGCCATTCTGCTTGGGTTCGGAATGTCCGTCCTGGCCGCGTTCACGTTCTTCCTCGTGCAGGTGTCGCCCCCCGCTGACGGTTGGCCGAACCAAGCGGCGTTCGAGGCGGTGCTCGGATTCGTACCGCGGATCGTCGCCGCCAGCGTGGCCGGATTCCTGGTCGGCCAGTTGCTCAACGCCTACGTGCTCGTGCGCATCAAGGAACGCACCAAGGAGCGGAACCTGTGGCTGCGCCTCATCGGGTCCACGGCCGTCGGTGAGTTCGCCGACACGCTCGTGTTCTGCACGATTGCGTTCTACGGAGTGATCACCGGCGCGGAGTTCCTCAACTACGTGATCGTCGGCTATCTGTACAAGACTCTGATCGAGGTCCTGCTATTGCCCGTCACCTACCGCTGCATTGCGTTGGTCAAGGCGGGCGAACCGTCCTACGCCCGATAGCGGCCCAAGAAGTCAGCGCGGAAGTCGGCGAAGTCGCCCGCGATGATGCTGGCTCGCATGTGATCGACGAGGCGAACGATGAAGCGTTCGTTGTGGATGGTCAGCAGAGTCGCCGCCAGCATCTCCTTGGCCTTGAAGAGGTGATGCAAGTAGGCCCGCGTGTAGTGGGCGCATGTGTAGCAGTCGCAGTCGGGATCGATCGGGTCGAACGCTCGTCGGTTCGCCGTGGTGACGATATTGAACCGACCGTCCGGGTGATACGCCGAGGCGTTGCGCGCGACCCGTGAGGCTGCCACACAGTCAAAGGTGTCCACACCGGCGGCGACGGCCGCGAACAGATCGTCAGGCTCACCGATGCCGAGCAGGTGGCGTGGGAGGCGGTCCGGTAGTTCGTCGGTGACCCACCCCACGATCGCTGCGAGTTCTCGCTTCTCGATAGCGCCACCGATCCCGAAGCCGTCCAGCCCCAACGTGGCCAAGTCGCGCGCTGCCTGGCGCCTCAGGTCCTCGTACTGCGCTCCCTGCACCACGCCGAACAGGCCCTGATACGGCCGATGGCTGCGCTCGTGCGTCAGTCGCTCGTGTTCCACCACGCAGCGCTGGGCCCACCGCTGTGTGCGGGCGACGGATTCCTCCTGATAGCGGCGCGTGTTCAGCAACGTCGTGAGTTCGTCGAAGGCGAAGATGACGTCGGCGCCGATCTGGTGCTGCACCCGCATCGACACTTCCGGGGTGAACCGGTGCAGGCTCCCGTCGAGGTGTGACTTGAACGTGACGCCGTCCTCGTCAACCGTGGCCAGTCGGTCCTTGCCCGCCGCGATGACGTCATCGGACCGGACGGTGTCGGCATCCATCGCCAGGACCTTCTTGAACCCGACGCCCAGCGACATCACCTGGAACCCACCACTGTCGGTGAACGTGGGGCCCGGCCAGTTCATGAAGGGGCCGATCCCGCCTGCCTCGTCGACGATGTCCGCCCCGGGCTGCAGGTACAGGTGATAGGCATTCGCCAGCACCGCCTGAGCACCCAACGCGGTCATCGCCTCCGGAAGTACGGATTTGACCGTCGCTTTGGTTCCGACCGGGATGAACGCCGGGGTCAGCACCGTCCCGTGGGGGGTCGTGAGCACGCCCGCTCTGCCCTTGCCGTCCGGAAGCGTGGCGCTGATCTCGAACGGCAGGCCAGTCATTCGGTCTCCTGCGGCGATGGGTGCGCCGCTCCCGTCAGCGGACGGCAAGCAGGTCGATGACGAAGATGAGTGTCTTGCCCGACAGTCGGTGTCCGCCACCCGCGGGACCGTACGCCAGCTCCGGCGGGATGATCAGTTCGCGGCGGCCGCCGACTCTCATGCCGGGGATGCCGTCCTGCCAGCCCTGGATGAGTCCCCGCAACGGGAACTCGATGGACTCACCCCGGTTCCACGACGAGTCGAACTCCTCGCCGGTGTCGAACTCGACGCCCACATAGTGGACTTCGACCTTCGCGCCGGGGGTCGCCTCGGCACCGTCGCCGACCACGATGTCGCGTAGCACCAGTTCCGTGGGTGCGTCGCCGGTGGGGAAATCGATCTCAGGTTTTTCCATGACGCCGATCCTCTCATCCCGCCTGCTGTCCGGTGAGTCCCCCTCGAGGACGCGCGGGGGCCGAGGCCGGTTCCTTCTCGATCGGGGGATGGGTGCGTCGCACCCACGAGCCGTACCGCGCAGCCAACGGGCCCGCTGACAGGCCATGCACGATCACGCTCAGCAGCACGGTGACTGCGATGGTCCCCACCACGTCGATCATCACGGGATTCGTGTCGCCCAGTTCCTCCACCGTGAGAATGGCGAAAATGATCGACGCCAATCCCCGCGGGCCGAACCATCCGAGGAAGGCGATGGTGGGGAGTCGGAACCCGGTTCCGAGTAGGCACAACCACACGGGAACGAGGCGCAGCACGGTGAGCGCGGCGACAGCCATCACGATCCATTGCCAGCGGATGCCGGCCTCGAACACGACGAGCATGAGGCCGCCACCGAGGAACCACACCCCGAGGCTCAACAGATCCGCCCCCGTCTCGAGGAGCCAACTTGTCTCCGGCTCGTCGTGAAGCAGGGGAGTCCGGGCGCCGAACACCAGCCCCCCGACAAAGGCTGCGATGAAGGCATTGCCGCCCACCACCTCTGCTCCGCCCAGCAAGAGGAGGGGGGTCATGAGCATGATGATCTGACGGCCCTCGCCGTTGCTCCACTCCCGCTGCGCCGATTTCTCGGTGAGCCACGCCCCGCCCCACGCCACGATCACGGCAAGCACCACGGCGACGGTGACAGGGACCACCCCGAACGACAGAAATGCCCGCTCCGACTCGGGAAGGGTCGCAGTGGCCAGCCCGGAGAGGGCGAGAAGGACGATGGGGGTGGCGAGGCCATCGTTGAGGCCGCTCTCGACGTTCAATGCGCGGCGAACCCGGATCGGAACCGCGGGATTCAG
>CAZCRC010000027.1:4451-13329 GCA_964500995.1 uncultured Actinomycetes bacterium | reverse complement strand
GTCGAGGCCGTCGGGGCTGAGACGCCGTCCGTCACTACCGTGACCGCAGCCGTCCCCGGGCCAGATCCCACCGACTCCTTGCCCGTCCACGTGTTCGGCCCGGCGGCTGACTCAGCCGCATGGAGCGCTGCTGCCTGGCAGGGTGCCACCCCCGCGATCCTGATCGCGGGTCGCGTTCCACACGGCCCCACCGTGTCGTTCGATGTCGCAGCCAGCCCCCCGGTCCGGCCAGCGGGTGACGCCATGTTGGCGGTCGCGGCCCTGGCCGCCCTGCGAGGAACCGAACTGCGCACCGATGCTGCCTTGGTCGCCGATGTGGCTCCCAACGGCGGCTTGTTCCCCGTGGCCGGCACGGCCGCCGCACGCAATCAACTGGCCACCGGAGGCGTGACGGTGCTGGTTCCCGATGAGAACCTGACCACCGTGGAGCAGGCATACGCCGCACTCACGCACGACGAGCACGTCGCCCCCGTCGCATCGGGTGACCCGCCGACCGACCTCGAACTGGTGGAACTCCTGGTCATCGCGACGAATCAGATCATTGATCAAGTCGAGGCCGCCGCAGCCGCCCAGCCCGCGACTGCCGAAGGGCGTTCACGCCGCCGCGAACTGCTGACCGCCGCTGACGCCGCCCGGATGCAGCTGAGTGCCGACCGACCCTATTCCGCCTACTCGACGGTGACGCTGGCCCAGCAGCAGGCGGCCATGGCCGACGCGGCAGCGGCCGTCACGGATCGGCTGGGCCGGGAGCGCCGAATCCTGGCCCGAGAGTTGACGGCCCTGCAGCGCCGCGCGTCCGACCGCATGGACCTCGCCGCCTCGACCCCCTTGGACCATGTGGAGCAGTACCCGGCGCTAGCGGACGCTCTCACCTGGGCGAGCGGGACCATGGGCATCCTGGAACTCGCGGAACGTCGGCTGCGGGCGGCGGCGAACCGCGCCGAATTCGAGACGGTCGCTGCCGACTTGGCTCGATCGGACTACCGACTTCGGACCTACCTACCGCTGCAGGTCGAAGCAGTGCAACAGGTCGGACGGGTCCGTCCCGAAGATCGCCCGCAGATTCTGGCCGCACTCGCCGACTTCGCGACGTTGTTGGGTGAGGCTGCTGCCGCCCGGCCGGACGGCGGGAGCAGTGCAGCTTCCGATCGCGCCGCTGCCCAACTGCGGGTGTGGCGAACGATGCCCCGCGACGACACCGAGCAGGCGACCACGGTGGCCCGACTCGCTGCCGCCCTGTCGGCCTACATCGCAGCGGCCAACTCCGCCATGCCGCAACGCAACGTGGATCCGAGCTTGTTCACCCGCCAGATCGAGGTGGCGTCGCAGCAGAACGGATCTATCGCTACCGCCGCCGCGGAGCTGGGATTCGACCCGTCCTTCATCGAATGGGGTGACGAGTGGGGACGGTCCTGGGCGGCGCCGCACCCCGGCTCGGTGGTGGACGACGGCACCCGCGCGACCGGGCTCACCTACCAGTGGTACGCGTCCGTCCAGGGTCGGATCCTCAGTTCGCTGGCACAGTGAGCCGGAGATCTCAGCCGGTCGCGACGCGCAGGCGGTGAGGCAACTGCGGCGGCTCCAGCCGCCGGCCGTACAGCAGGGCGACGAAATGCTCACCGATGATCTCGCCGCACTCGCGGCCTTCGAAACTCAGGTAGTGGACACACGGATCGATGCCGGGGCCGGTCCCCTCGGACTGGGTCACGACCACCACGGATCCATCGCGTCCGTCCGGGGTGATCCCTCGGCCCTGTTCGGCAAGGACCGCCTCGAGCGCGGCCGTGACCCCGGTGAAGTCGAGGATCGAATCGACGGCGCCACCCTCGGCCACCGCGGCCCGTACCGCCTCGAGGGTTGTCTGACCCGCGACTGGCGCGGGCGCCAGTGACATCACGTCCAGACCGCGCGGTGCTGCCGCATCGCGAACCGCGGCTTCGATCTGCGCCATGTACCAGTGCGTCCCGGGGCGCTGCAGAACGAGTAGGTGGTGACGATCTCGGTCCGCGAGGAAGTCGACAACCTCAGCTCCGATCGCCGGGTAGTTGTGCTGCAGGATCACCGCTTGCGCACCGGGATCGACCACTGTGGCCGGGTCGGCGTCAGGACTCAAAGCGATGACCTGCCCGAACCCCCCGCCACGCAGCGATGCCACCCGCGACGCATCGCTGGTCAACGACAGGACCGCCTGCGCCGGCAGCTTCTTGATGTCGTGGGTGGAACTGTCGAAGTCGAGGATGACGGCGTACCCGTACTCGCGGATCGTGACGGTGAACGCTGTCAGGAACTTGGACCAGAACGGATACAGGCTGCCGTCGGGGGCATTCGTGGTCTGCCGATCGGCCACCACCGCGACAAAGTCCGTCATCCCTTCGCGCAGGACCCGTGCCACAGTCTGGGTCTGATAGCCCAGTTGCGCTGCCGCCGCCCGCACCCGCTCCTGGGTCTTGGCGGAGACCCGACCCCCACCGCGCAGCGCATCACTCGCCTGGCTGACGCTCACCCCGGCAAGCGCGGCGACCTTGGCCAGAGTGGGTCGTTTCGCAGCCATGACCGCACATTAGTGCGCTAGCGATCCGGTGGCGGGCTGGCCGGTTCCGGTGCTGGGGCGGGCAGTTCAGGTGCGGGGGTGTACCGCAGCCATGACCCGACAAAGATCGCCAGTCCGATCATGAGGGCGAGTTCCACCCACAGGAGCACGATGAAGTCGATCCAGACCCCGATGGGGGGCGCCCCAGGCATGTTCAGGCGCAGCGGGATCACGGCGAACAGCATCGCTGCGAACCAACTGGCCATCGTGGCCTCGATGCGGCGACGGCGGGTGCGCACGGCGCGGGCCACTGCCAGGGATAGCACCCCCATCACGAGCATCGCGGCCAGCAGCAGCATCACGAAAGTCTTGGTCGAGCCCGCCCGCGTCAGGTACAACTCCGTGGCAAATCGACCGGTCGTGGTGACATCGGCTTCGGCCATGTCAGCGAGGATGTCGTGACCGTCCTCATCCTCAAGCGGCTGGTTGCGGATCAGCCAACCAGGCGAGTCGCCCACGATCAGCAGATTGACCGGCACGGTCCCCAGTTCCGCGCTGTCCGGCCCCACCGTCACAAAGGCGAGGAGTTCACTGCGAAGCGTGTCGAAGGGATAGGTCTGATAGTCCCCCGCCGAGCGGATGTCGAATGGGGCCGACAGCCCGAACGAACTCCGCCCCTTGGGGAACGACGCGCTGAGCGACCGCACCGCCAGGGGTGCCATGTCCGCGTCGGGGCCGGCGCTGACCGTCACGAGGTCCACCGTCACCGACTTCAGCAGGCGGGCATTCTCGTCGGCGTAAGCATCGGCTGATACCTGCATCGTCCCGGAGATCGTGGCCGCTGTGGCATCGACCTTGCTGACCTCGAGCACGACCTGCACGGCCTTGGGGTCGTCGCTGATGCCCTCGACGGCGCTGCTGACATCCAGTCGGGTGGAGTTTCCGTATAGCACCAGCACGACGACGTAAATGATCGCCATGAGCACGAGCCCGGCGCCCGACCACAGCCACTGGCTGCGACCGGACTGCGGGGCGGGACTCGGCTCGTCGGTCACTGCGATCAGCTCCGCGACAGGCTCTGCACCGACGCGGTGTCGTCCTGGAGTCGACCCACCAGGACCTCGTCGGCCACTCCCACGAACAGCCCGTTCTCGAGCACACCGGGGATGTTGTTGATCGTCACTTCGAGTGTGGCGGGGTCATCGATACGCGGGAACCGGGCGTCGATGATGAGGTTGCCCTGGTCGGTGACGACCGGACCCGCCTTGCGCACGGCCATGCGCAGAACCGGCTCGGAGCCGAGACCCGCGAGCACCACCTGAACCTGCCGGTAGGCGTCCGGCAGAACCTCGACGGGGAGCGCGAAGTTCACCCCCAGCGCCGGGCTCAGCTTCGTCTCGTCGACCACCACGACGAACCGGTCAGCACGCGTGTCCACGAGTTTCTCGCGGGTCTGACAGGCCCCACCGCCCTTGATCAGGTTCAACGAGGGATCGACCTCGTCGGCGCCGTCGATGGCCAGATCCATGTGGTCGATCTCGTTCAACGTGGTCAATGGGATCCCGAACTGCTGGGATAGGGCCGAGGCCTGGAACGACGTCGGCACCGCCACGATGTCGGTGAGGTCACCGGACTGCACCCGGCGACCGAGCTCCTCGATCAGGATCGCGGCGGTCGAGCCGGAACCCAACCCCAGGATCATGCCCGACTCGACTCGCTGGGCCGCTTCGCGGGCGACTTCGTGCTTCATCCGGTCCTGGGTATCCACAATCGGCACCCTAGCCGCTCGGCCGTGACGTGCTGAAGGTGTTGTCGTAGCGCGAATTCTCTACGGTGGACCCATGAGCAGCACCGCGGGCGCTCCCGCCGCCCCGAACGTCCCCACCACCGGTGGCATCGTCACCGCCACCGACGTGACGAAGGTCTATGGGTCCGGCGAGACGGCGGTGCGGGCCCTGGACGGGGTCACGGTGTCGTTCCCGCAAGGACGAATGACGGCGATCATGGGACCTTCCGGGTCCGGCAAGTCGACCCTGATGCACTGCTGCGCCGGACTGGACACGGTGACGTCGGGGTCGATCCGACTCGGGGACGTGGAACTGCAAGGCCTGAGCGACAAGGCCCTGACCTTGCTGCGCCGCGACCGGATCGGATTCATCTTTCAGGCGTTCAACCTGATCCCCACCCTGACGGCCAAAGAGAACATCGAACTTCCGCTGGCACTGGCGGGACGATCCGCCGACACGGAGTGGCTCAGCCAGGTCGTGGAGACCGTCGGATTGGCGAGCCGGTTGACTCACCGCCCCTCGGAGCTGTCGGGCGGTCAGCAGCAGCGGGTGGCGGTGGCCCGAGCCCTCGCGTCCCAACCGGACGTCATCTTCGCCGACGAACCCACCGGCAACCTGGACTCCCGCACCGGGGCCGAGATCCTGACGTTCATCCGCGACGCGGTGTCGAACCTCGGCCAGACGGTCATCATGGTGACGCACGATCCGGTGGCAGCCAGCTACGCCGACTCGGTGATGTTCCTGGCCGATGGCCGCATTGTGGACGCCTTGGACGACCCCACCCCGGCAGCCGTTCTCGACCGCATTATCGCGTTCGAGAAGTGATCACCCGATGATCCTCACCTTGGCCCGCAGGGGCGCACTGGGACACAAGCGACGCCTGATCGGGCTCATCTCCGCGATCGCGCTCGGCGTCGGGTTCCTCACCGGGACGCTCGTGCTGGGCGACACGATGCGAGCATCCTTCGACGAGGTCTTTGCTTCTGCCAACGCGGGCGTCGACGCCGTGGTGCAGGGCAAGACGATCGTGAGTGGGCAACGTGGCGACGTGAAGGCCGCCGTGCCCGCGGAGTTGCTCCCCGAGATCGAGCAGGTCGACGGGGTCCGCACGGCGCAACCGGTGATCAGCGGCTTGGCACAGATCGTGGGCAGCGACGGCACGCCGTTGGGTGGCAATGGGCCGCCGACCCTGGCGGACAACTGGATCACCGACGACTCATTGAATCCCCAGCGAGTGGCGACGGGGGTGGCACCGAGCACCAGCAACGAGATCGTGATCGACAACGGTTCCGCGGTGGCGGGGGGATTCCAGTTGGGCGATCGGGTCGAAGTGCTCACCCCTGATCCGGTGGTCTTCACCGTCACCGGATTCACCAAGTACGGCGAGGCCGACTCCTTGGGTGGGAGCACCTACGTCGGGATGACCTTCGACGCTGCGGAACGGTATCTGTCCCGACCTGGTGAACTCAGTTCAATCATCCTCCAAGCCGACGAGGGCGTGACGCCGGAGGATCTCGTGCAGCGGGTCGCACCACTGGTCGGCGACCAGAACGAGGTGATCACCGGTGAGCAGCTGACCGAACAGCAGAACGCCGAGATCCAGTCCGGGTTCCTCAACTTCTTCCAGATCTTCCTGGTCGCCTTCGCCGTGATCGCGCTGATTGTGTCGACGTTCAGCATCTACAACACGTTCTCCGTCATCACGGCGCAGAAGACCCGCGAGTCGGCCCTGCTGCGCGCAGTGGGAGCGTCCCGCGGTCAGGTCTTGGGCGCGATCGCGGGCGAGAGCCTGCTGATCGGCGTACTGGCAGCGGTGGTGGGCGTCGCGCTCGGGATCGCAGTCGCCGCTGCCCTCGTGACGGTGTTCAAGCAACTCGGCGCGGTCCTGGAGTCGGCTGCCTTGGTGATCTCGCCGAGCGCCCTGATCACCGGGTTCGTCGTCGGTGTGATCGTCACGCTGATCGCGTCGGTGTTCCCGGCAATTCGAGCCTCTCGCGTGGCCCCGCTGGCCGCGCTGCGCGACGTCGCGGTGGAGCACGGCGGCCGCATGACCGGGCGGCTGGTGGTGGGGGGGCTGCTGATCGTGATCGGCGTGGCTGCGCTCGGCTCGATGCTGGTGAGCGACGGCGGCGAGTTGCCCCGTGTGGCCGTGGGGGCGATTGCCGCATTCCTGGGGTTCATCGTGTTCGGCCCCGTGGCAGCCCGACCGGTCGCTCGGCTGATCGGTGCTCCGATCGCCGCGACGCGGGGCGTGTCCGGCCGGATGGCACAGGCGAATGCGGTGCGCAATCCGCGGCGTACCGCCAGCACGGCGACGGCCCTGATGGTGGGGGTCGCGGTCGTGTCGATGTTCACGATCATGGCGAGTTCGATCAAGGCCGCCATCGCCGACAGCTTCGTCGGGCAGTTGCAGGCAGAACTGAGTCTGAACAACACGAACTTCTCTGGTGCAGGTTTCGACCCGAAGATGGTGAAGGCACTGCAGGAACTGCCGCAAGTGGCTGCTGTGTCCACCCTGGACAACTCCCCCGCACTGATCGACGGCACACCAACGGACGTCACCGTTGTCGACGTGCCCGGGATCCAGCAGGTCACCACCCTGGGGGATGTCGCGCTCGAACCCAACGCCATCGCCGTGGACAGCGAGACCGCTGCCGAAGCGGGACTCGCAGTGGGCGACACAGTCAGGTTCGGACTGCCCAACGGCCGGACCGTCGTGGTCGACGTCGGCACGATCTACGAGCCGAACAACTTGGTCACTGGTTTCGTCGTCCCGCGCTCCGCCTACGAGGGCGAGACGGAGAAGCCCGAGATCTACTCGGTGTTCATCAAACTCAAGACCGGTGTGTCCAAAGAGTCCGGGCAGGCGGCCGCCCAAGCGGTCGCCGACCGATTCTCCGCCGGCGAGGTGCAGACCAAGGCCGAGTTCGCCGACTCCGCCGCCGGTCAGATCGATCAACTCCTGGGAATCGTGTACGCCCTGCTGGTGCTGGCCATCATCATCGCGCTCATGGGTATCGCCAACACGCTGTCCTTGTCCGTGTTCGAGCGGACCCGGGAACTCGGGCTGCTCCGCGCGGTGGGTCAGACCCGGGGCCAACTGCGCGCGATGGTGCGGTGGGAGTCGGTGATCATCGCGATCTTCGGCACCGTGGGCGGGATCGCCCTGGGCGTCCTGCTCGGGTGGGCCCTGTTCGCAGCAGCCGCGGCGTTCGCCGGCATCGACGGCACGCTGGCCGTGTCGCCCGGTGGCCTGATCGCCATCGCCGTCGTCGGCGCCCTGGTGGGGGTGGTGGCCGGCTGGCGGCCCGCGTCGCGCGCGGCCAAACTCAACGTGCTGGCCGCGATCGCCTCGGAGTAGCGGGACGCGGCCGCCGTTTCAGCGCAGATCGCCCTCGGGCATGCCCTCGGTCTCCGGCGGCAAGGCCACCAGCCCCATCTCGGCGGCAGATGCCAACCCGTTGTGCCGGGGAACGATCCGGACGGTGTAGCCGAACGGACCTGAGCGGCCCAGGTCGACGTCGCCCTCGAAGCGCATCCGGTCACCGTCGTAGACCTCGGCGACCGCCAGACTGCTGAAGTTCAGGTCCGTCAGTCGATCGTCCGCGTCCACACGACCGTGAATCGCTTGCACGGCGACGTCGTCCTTGGTCAGACCACCCAACGCGGCGTACACCTTGATGCGCAACGTGTTGCCGATCTCGGGCTCGTCGCCGATGCCCCCGGTCTCGATGTGTTCCACCTGCACCTGCGGCCACACCTCGCGCACCTGGTACTTCCACCCAGCGAGATCCTTGGCCAGCGCGTAGTTGTCGGCGGCAGCCTCGACCGACGACACGGCAGCTGGTCGGTACAACTTCTGCACGTAGTCGCGCACCATCCGCGAGGCGAGCACCTTGGGCCCGGTGAACTGCAGCGTGCGCCGGACCATCTCGATCCAGCGCGCAGGCAAGCCGTCCTCGCCCCGGTCGTAGAACGCCGCAGCGACGGAATCCTCGATCAGGTCGTACAGGGCCTTGGACTCGATGTCGTCGCGGCGGTCGGGGTCCTCGACGCCGTCGGCGGTGGGAATCGCCCAGCCGTTCTCGCCGTCGTACCACTCGTCCCACCACCCGTCGAGGACGCTCAGGTTCAGCGCACCGTTCAACGCCGCCTTCATGCCCGAGGTCCCGCAGGCCTCGAGCGGGCGCAGCGGGTTGTTCAACCACACATCGCAGCCGGGGTACAGGATCTCGGCCATGCCCATGTCGTAGTCAGGCAGGAAGACGATGCGATGACGCACGTCCGCGGCATCGGCGAACCGGACCAGTTCCTGGATGAGCCGCTTTCCGCCGTCATCGGCCGGATGCGACTTGCCGGCGATGACCAACTGCACCGGCCGTTGCGGGTCCAGCAGGAGCCGCTTGAGCCGGTCCTGATCCCGCAGCATCAACGTGAGCCGCTTGTACGACGGGACGCGTCGCGCGAACCCGATCGTCAGGACGTCGGGATCGAGAACCTCGTTGACCCAGGACAACTCTGCGGGGCTGGCTCCCCGCTGCAACCATGACTCCTTCAGCCG
>CAZCRC010000027.1:0-4351 GCA_964500995.1 uncultured Actinomycetes bacterium | reverse complement strand
CCCATGACGGCCATGTTGAACACCTCGGGGTCGCCGCCCTCGTAGGTCTCGGCGCCGAGCGGCAGGATGCGGTCCAGCGGCACCCCGGGCAGTGCCCGGTCCCCGCCGAAATGCGACGTGATCAGGTCACGCGTGAACCGGTCGATTCCCGCGGGCACGGGTGTGTGCGTCGTGAAGACCGTGCCGGCGCGTACCGCCTCGAGCGCAGCGTCGAACGTGAGACCGGGGCCGGTCATCAACTCACGGATCCGCTCCAGGCCCAAGAAGCCCGCGTGGCCCTCGTTGGTGTGGAACACGTCCGGGGCAGCAAATCCGGTCAACTCGCAATAGGCACGGATGGCGCGGACGCCGCCGATGCCGAGGACCATCTCCTGCAGCAGTCGGTGATCGGACCCGCCGCCGTACAGTCGGTCGGTCACCGAACGTTCGTTGGGACCGTTCTCCTCGATGTCGCAGTCCAGCAGCAGCAGCGGCACCCGGCCGACGTCGGCCCGGCGGATGTGGGCCGCGATGCGGCGGTCGCCCGGAAGGTCGATGTGCACCGTGACCGGCCGTCCCTCGGCATCCCGGACCAGCGCCAGTGGCAGGTTGTCAGGGTCGAGCAGCGGGTAGCGCTCCTGCTGCCACCCTTCCATCGACAGCGACTGCCGGAAGTAGCCGGAGCGGTAGAACAACCCCACACCAATGATCGGCACGCCCAGGTCGGAAGCCGCCTTGAGGTGGTCACCGGCCAGGATGCCCAAGCCGCCGGAGTACTGCGGCAAGGCCGCCGTGACCCCGAACTCGGGTGAGAAGTACCCGATCGCGGCGGGCTTGTCGCCCGCGACGGTCTGGTACCACCGGTCCTGCGTCAGATACGCCGTCAGGTCGGCGTGGATCTTCTCCGCGCGGCCGACGAACTCCGGGTCCGCGGCGAGGTCGGCGAGTCGCTGCGTCGGCACCTCACCGAGCAGGCGCAGCGGATCCTGCTGCACCCGGGACCACGTCTCGGGGTCGATCGTCTCGAACAGGTCCTTCGTCGGTTGATCCCACGACCAGCGCAGGTTGTGCGCGAGTTCGCTCAGGCAGCGCAGCTGCTCGGGAAGGACGACCTGGACCGTGAACCGGCGGAATGCTCTCACGCCGGACACGCTACGGCTCGCACGTCATCGCGTCCACCGAGCCACTACGCTCGATGCTGATGAGCGCACATTCGGTACCCGCCACCCCGGACGACGGCCTCGGTCAGCCCGGTGGCCTGGTGCCGCCCCCAACTCTGGTCGGGCGCTTCGGGATCAGCGACGTCACCCCGGCCGTCGAAGACGGCCGTCGGCCGGCCAAGGCAGCAGTCGGCGAGGTCGTCACGTTCGGTGCGACGGTCTTCCGGGAGGGCCACGACGCCCTGGGCGCCGAGGTGGTGCTGCTCGACCCGACCGGCGACGAACATCGGGTGCGCCTGCGCCCCCTCGGCGGGGGACTGGACCGATGGGAGGCCAGCTTCCGGTTCCGCGTCGCCGGCGACTGGACCTTCACGATCCGCGCCTGGCACGATCCCGCCGACACATGGCGCGACCGCGCCACGATCAAGGTCCCCGCGGGGATCGACGTCGACCTGGAGCTCGAAGAGGGCGCGCGGGTGCTGGAACGGGTCGCCGACGAGCTGCCCCCCGGTTCCCGTCACGCGCACGAACTGCTGACTTCGAGCGCCGCAGCACTGCGTGACACCCGCCGCCCCGGCGAAGCCCGCCTGGCTGTTGCCCTGGCCTCGGACGTCACGGAACTGCTCACGGAACATCCGATCCGGGACTTCCCCGCGGAGTCCGCCGGATGGCCGGTGCGGGTGGAACGCACCCGTGCCCTGTTCGGCTCCTGGTACGAGTTCTTTCCGCGCAGCGAGGGAGCGACGTTCGATCCACCTCGGTCGGGGACGTTCACGACGGCAGCTGGCCGATTGCCCGCGATCGCGGCGATGGGATTCGACGTGGTGTACCTGCCGCCGATCCATCCCATCGGCCACGTCAACCGCAAGGGCCGCAACAACACACTGAACCCCGGCGATGGTGACCCGGGTTCACCCTGGGCGATCGGTTCCGCGGACGGCGGCCACGACAGCGTGCACCCGGACCTCGGCACCCTCGCGGACTTCCGTGACTTCGTGTCGGCAGCCCGCGACAACAACCTCGAAGTCGCCCTCGACCTGGCCCTGCAGGCCGCGCCCGACCACCCGTGGGTCGAGGCTCACCCGGAGTGGTTCACGACCCGTGCCGACGGCACGATCGCATACGCAGAGAATCCGCCCAAGAAGTACCAGGACATCTACCCGATCAACTTCGACAACGATCCCGAGGGGATCTACACCGAGATCGTGCGGGTGGTCCGGCACTGGATGGCGCAGGGGGTCCGCATCTTCCGGGTCGACAACCCCCACACGAAGCCCCTGTGGGTGTGGGACCGACTCATCGGCGACATCAACGGGACCGACCCGGATGTGTTGTTCCTCGCCGAGGCGTTCACCCGACCACCCATGATGCGCGCGCTCGGCAGTGTCGGATTCCAGCAGTCCTACACGTACTTCACGTGGCGCACGGCCAAGTGGGAACTCGTGGAGTACCTGCAGGAGTTGAGTGGCCCGGCCGCCAACTTCATGCGGCCCAACCTGTTTGTGAACACCCCCGACATCCTGCACGGATTCCTGCAGACCGGCGGACCTGCCGCCTTCGCGCTGCGGGCGGTGCTGGCCGCGATGCTCTCGCCGACCTGGGGGGTCTACTCCGGCTACGAGCTGTTCGAACACGTCCCGGTGCGCCCCGGCAGCGAGGAGTACCTGGACAGCGAGAAGTACCAGTACCGGCCCCGGGACTGGGCGGCGGCCGCGAATCACGGCCACACCCTGATCCCCTACCTGACCCGCCTCAACGAGATCCGCCGGGATCACCGCGCCCTGCAGCAACTGCGCAACCTGCGGTTCCACCACGTTGATGACGACAGCATCATCGCCTTCTCCAAGAAGGATGGCGATGACCTCGTGATCGTCATCTGCACCCTGGACCCCTTCACCACGCGGGAGACCTCGGTGTGGCTGGACATGCCGGCACTGGGGCGTGAGTGGCACGACACCATTCGCGTCACCGACGAGATCACCGGCGCCGAATGGCAGTGGACGCAGCAGGTGTTCGTCCGACTCAATCCGCTGGAGAACGTGGCTCACATCGTGCGGGTGCACCCGCCCACAACCAGAGCAATCCTGCCGGACCACCGCGCATGGTGCCCGCGATGACGACAGGATGGGCCCATGGCTGCGCCCTTTCCCGTGACCCCCGCTGACCTCGACCTCCTGGTGGACGGCGCTCATGGCTCCCCCCACGACATCCTCGGTCCCCATCAGCATGATGGCGCCGTCACGGTGCGGACCCTGCGGCCGTTGGCCCAAGCCGTCACGGTGGTGATGGGTGATCAGCGGTTCCCCATGGAACACGAATACCGCGGGGTGTGGCAGGTGGTCCTGCCCCTGGCCGACATCCCGGACTACAAACTCGACGTCGAGTACGACGGCAACACCCTGCCAGCAGAGGACCCGTACCGCTTCCTGCCGACTCTGGGCGAGGTCGACCTCCATCTGATCGGAGAGGGCCGCCACGAGCAGTTGTGGCAGGTGCTGGGAGCCCACACCCACGTGTACGACAGCCTGCACGGCCCCGTCGAAGGAACCTCATTCGCGGTGTGGGCGCCGAACGCTCGAGGGGTCCGCGTTGTCGGCGACTTCAACTACTGGGACGGCGCCGGGCACCCGATGCGCTCCCTCGGCTCCTCTGGTGTGTGGGAACTGTTCGTCCCCGGCGTGGGAAACGGCACCAAGTACAAGTTCGGAGTCCTCGGAGCTGACTTCACCTGGCGGGACAAGGCCGACCCGGTGGCGTTCTACGCCGAACCCGCGCCGCAGACCGCCAGTGTCGTGTTCACGTCCGGCTACCAGTGGCAGGACTCCGACTGGATGCAGCGCCGTGCGGAGTCGAACCCCCACACCGGCCCGATGAGCGTGTACGAGGTGCACCTGGGTTCGTGGCGCAAAGGACTGTCGTACGTCCAGTTGGCGGACGAGCTGACCCAGTACGTCCTGGACAACGGCTTCACCCACGTCGAGATGTTGCCGGTGACCGAGCACCCCTACGAACCGTCGTGGGGCTATCAGGTGACGTCGTACTTCGCCCCGACGAGCAGGTTCGGCAACCCCGACGACTTCCGCTACTTGGTGGACCGCCTGCATCAGGCGGGCATCGGCGTGATCATGGACTGGGTTCCGGCGCACTTCCCCAAGGACTCGTGGGCCCTGGGCCGGTTCGACGGGACACCGCTGTACGAACACCCCGATCCG
>CAZCRC010000026.1:0-14048 GCA_964500995.1 uncultured Actinomycetes bacterium | reverse complement strand
TCCGATCATCCAGCGTCGAGACCGTGTGGGGAAACGGGCAGAACCCCGGATCACATCCGTCGGCAGCATCCACCGCGGCGATGTTCAGCAAGGCGTCCTGCAGGTCCGGACCCAACTCCAACGACAACAACTCCCGCACCTCGGGACGCAGTTCCGCATCCCACCACCCCGCCTGCGTCCAGTCCGGCCGCGCCTGCCCACCCGGCATCCCACCGAGGTTGAGAACTGGCTGATTGCTGGACATGACTCATCACAACACAGACCTCCGACAGTTCCGCGGGAGTCATCCTCGGGGAGGATCGGGCCCGCAATGCGAGCCTGATCAATGTCCCGGCCTCAGATGCCGGACGAAGAATCTTCCGCTGAATCGCACCGTCGTGAGTCAGGAACCGAGTCGCTGGGCCAGCCACGACTGAGCGTCGGCGATGCAGCTCTGGGGGAGCGAGAAGTGATCGTCATGCGGATACTCCCGCAGTTCCACGGTGCCGCCCAAGGCCTTGACCGCTGCGACGTAGTCGTTCTGCCAGGCCACGGGGATCACCGTGCCGCCGTCGAAGGAGTCCATGCAGACGAGTACCGGGGCCACTGGCTTCCGGTTGGCTGCCGACCCGGCGACGATCGCGGTCTGCCAGGCTTCGAAGTCGCTCGGCTTGCCCTTCAGGATCGCCCCCTTGAGCCGGAACAGTCGAGTGATGGTGTCGTTGAGGTGATGAACGGGCTGGGTGTCCGAGGTCTTCTCGAGGATCTCCTCGCCCAGCGGGGTGATGACGTCGGCGAGCTGCAAGGTGCTCGGGTTCGCTGCCTGGTGGGCGGCCAGGACCATGACCAGGTGCGAGTCCGGGGGGATCGTGGCGTCGTTCAGCGCGGCTGTCACTCCGACGGGGTTGTCCAGCCCGATCTTGCCGATGGCGGGGGACATGGCGACCGTGCCCACCAGGTTCAGGTCGCCGTAGTCGGTGTCGTCGAGCTCGGCAAGGGCTGCGGCTGCGCCACCGCCTTGGGACCAGCCCATGCAGCCGAGAACGGTGCCAGCCCCAACATCCAACTGCCTCGCGGCGTGAACGATGTTGATGGCGTCCCGAGCATTCGTCCGGTTGACCGTGTACTGGTGCAGCCCGGGAGTGCCCAGACCCTGGTAGTCCGTGGCGCAGACCACCCACCCCGCATCGATTAGGCCTTGCAGGCCGGGCACCCCGTAGTCGATCTGCTGGGTGGCTTCCGCGGTGAAGTACGTGATGAGTTCCCGGGCCGGGTCCGGCTGAGCCGAGGGGCAGGCGACATCCCCCAGGCCAGTGGTGCCGTGGCACCAGGCCAGCACGGGTCGGTCCGTGGCGGGACGCGTTGGTGCAATCACCAGCCCGGTGGCCTCATGGTTCACGCTGTTGACGTCCCGGGACAGGTACCGCACGCGCCACGCCCGCGCGCCGTCGATGGACGTGTCCACCGGTTCGTGAGCCAGCAGCGTGCCTGGCCCGCCGGACCCCGGCTCCGAGATCGTGCGGGCGGGGCTCGCGGCCTGGGGCTCCGGTTCTGGGCGCATGAACAGGACGGTAGTACCCCGAAGGAGTTGGCACCCTCCGGTCTCGATTCCTCCTTCGCGGCTGGAGTCGTCGGTTAGGGTCACTGCCCGTGGACCTGCAGCAGCGCATCGCCGACCGCGTCGGCGAGTTCCTGCTGTTCGCGGTGACGCCGCCTCGGCGATCGACGTCGCCGCAGCGGGCGCAGGAGATCGCCGACATCACCCGCAAACGTCTGGAGGGCCTGCGACCCGATGGACTGGTGCTGTACGACATCGATGACGAGAGTGACCGGAACCCGACGGAACGCCCGTTCCCGTTCACCCCGACGATGGACCCAGCCGAGTACCTCGCCCGGTACTTGGGCGAACTCGATCTGCCCGCCGTGGTCTATCGGGCGGTCGGCAAGTACGACGAGGACGACTTCTGCGGGTGGCTCGCCGAGCAGGACTGCCGGAGTCTGTCGGTCTTCGTCGGCGCGGCCTCGCGGGAGACGCCCATCGCCACCACGCTGACGCGCGCCCAGTCGCTGCGGGCGGAACTCCGGCCGGACCTGCTGCTCGGTGGCGTCGCTATCCCGGAGCGGCACACGCGCACCGGTGCGGAGCACCTACGCCTGATCGCGAAGCAGGAGGCCGGCTGCTCGTTCTTCGTCACGCAGGTCGTCTACGACGTCAACGCGGCCAAGGACCTGGTCTCGGACTACCGCTACGAATGCACGGCCCGCGGTCTGGTGCCCGTCCCCATCGTCTTCACCTTCTCGGTCTGCGGGTCGATGAAGACGCTGGAGTTCCTGAAGTGGCTCGGCGTCGACGTGCCCCGGTGGATCCACAACGAGTTCCAACACGCCGATGACACCCTGCAGGCATCGTTCGAGTACGCGCGGGCAGCGACGCTGGAGCTGATGGCTTTCTGTCGCAGGCTGGGGGTGCCGTTCGGCCTCAACGTCGAAAGTGTGTCCATCCGCCGCGAAGAGATCGACGCGTCGGTCGACCTTGCTGCCGCGCTTCGGCCCGAACTGCGTCGCTGACAGCAAGAGGATCACCGGCCCCCGCCGCTCCCCACCCGCGTCGGGTCGTCGCCCCCTGCCCGCGGCATAGACTTGTCCCCCTGAGGGCGAGGAGCGTGGATGACACTGGACACAGTCGCGGCTGCTGGGAGCACCCCCGAGGCCGAACAGCCCTACGCAGAACTGGGACTCAAGCCCGACGAGTACGCCCGCATCCGCGAGATCCTGGGCCGCCGGCCCACCAGCAGCGAGCTGGCGATGTACTCGGTGATGTGGAGTGAACACTGCTCGTACAAGTCCAGCAAGGTGCATCTGCGCCAGTTCGGCGAGAAGGCCCCGCCGTCGGATGCCCTGCTGGTGGGGATCGGCGAGAACGCGGGAGTCGTGGATATCGGCGACGGCTGGGCCGTGACATTCAAGGTCGAAAGCCACAACCACCCGTCCTACGTCGAGCCGTACCAGGGCGCCGCCACGGGAGTGGGCGGCATCGTGCGCGACATCATCTCGATGGGGGCCCGCCCACTGGCGGTCATGGACCCGTTGCGGTTTGGTGCGGCGGACCACCCCGACACTCGTCGCGTGCTGCCCGGCGTCGTGGCTGGCATCGGCGGCTACGGCAACTGCCTGGGATTGCCCAACATCGGCGGCGAGGTCGTGTTCGACGACTCCTACCAGGGAAACCCACTGGTCAACGCGCTGTGCGTCGGGGCGATGAAGCACGAGGACATCCACCTGGCCAGCGCCCGCGGAGTGGGCAACTTGGTGATCCTGTACGGCGCCCGCACCGGCGGCGACGGTATTGGCGGCGTGTCCGTGCTCGCCAGTGAGACGTTCGACGAGACCGGCCCCGCCAAACGCCCGAGTGTGCAGGTCGGCGACCCGTTCATGGAGAAGCTGCTCATCGAGTGCACGCTGGAGGTGCTCGGCGCGGGGCTGGTCGAGGGGATCCAGGACCTCGGTGGTGCTGGCATCTCGTGCGCCACCAGCGAGCTCGCCAGCAACGGCGACGGCGGCATGCATGTGTGGCTGGATCGCGTTCTGCTGCGGGATGCCACGCTCAGCCCCGAAGAGATCCTGATGAGCGAATCGCAGGAGCGGATGTGCGCGGTGGTCACCCCGGAGCACGTCGAGGAGTTCCTGGCGATCTGCGCCAGGTGGGATGTGGAAGCAGTCGTGATCGGTGAGGTCACCGACTCCGGTCGGCTGACGATCGACTGGCACGGGGAACGGATCGTCGATGTCCCCCCGCGCACGGTCGCGCACGAAGGCCCGGTCTACGAACGCCCGTACTCCCGGCCCGACTACCTCGACGCCCTGCAGGCCGCGGTCGGATCCGACCTGCCGCGGCCCAAGACCACCGCGGAACTGACCGAGACGATCCTGACTATGACTGCCTCGCCGAATCTGGCGAGCAAGGCGTGGATCACGGATCAGTACGACCGATATGTCCGCGGCAACACGGTCCTGGCCCAGCCCGAGGACGCCGGCATGATCCGCGTCGACGAGGCGACCGGACGCGGAGTGGCGCTGTCCACGGACTGCAATGGTCGCTATGCCAAGCTCGACCCCTACGCGGGGGCGCAGTTGGCGTTCGCCGAGGCTTACCGCAACGTCGCAACCACGGGTGCCGTGCCGCTGGCGGTCACGAACTGCCTGAACTTCGGTTCGCCCGAGGAGCCGGCCGTCATGTGGCAGTTCGCCGAGGCTGTCCGCGGTCTCGCCGACGCGTGCCTCGAGGCGGGAACACCCGTGACCGGTGGCAACGTGTCGTTCTACAACTCCACGGGCGACGTCGCGATCCATCCGACCCCCGTCGTGGGCGTGCTGGGCGTCATCGACGACGTCGACCGGCGCACCCCGCAGGCGTGGGATTCCGACGGCGAACTGATCTACCTGCTGGGTGAGACCCGCGACGAGTTCGGCGGCTCGGAGTGGGAGCACGTCGTGCACCAGCATCTGGGCGGTCGGCCACCGGTGGTCGACTTGGCGCAGGAGCAAGTGCTGGCCGAGGTGCTCGTGGCGGGTAGCCGCGACGGCATGATCAGTGCAGCCCATGATGTGTCGGACGGCGGCGTGGCCATGACCCTGGTCGAAATGGCCATGCGCAGCGGCGTCGGCGCTCGGCTGTGGGTCCCCGACGGCGTTGACCCGTTCGTCCACCTGTTCAGCGAGTCCGCCGGGCGTGCGGTCGTGGTCATTCCCCGCAGCGAGGAGCAGCGGTTCGGCGCCATGTGCGCGGCGCGCCAACTGCCCGCCGAACGGATCGGAGTGGTGGACAGCGGAATCGGCGCCGACGCCGGACACCCCGACGAGCAGGTGCTGGTCATCGCCATTCCCGGCGACGGCGACATCGTGCTGCCGGTCGCGCGCCTGCGCGAGGCCCACACCGCGCTGCTTCCCACATTGTTCGGCTGAGGCGGGGGACATGCGCGTCAGTGGTCGTATTGACTTCGCCATCCGGGCTGCTGTGGAGTTGGCCGCACGTGAGGGAACGGTTCCGCTCGACGACCTGGCCCAGGCGCAGGATCTGCCCAAGGAGTACGTCCGATCCGCCATGCGGGACCTGCGCCGAGCCGGCATCGTGGCGAGCCGCCGCGGCCATGACGGCGGCTACTCGCTGAGCCGGGATCCGGCGGATGTCACCTTGGCGGACATCATCCGTGCTGTGGATGGCCCCCTGACCGAGGTGCGGGGGGAACGGCCCGATCACGTCAACTACAACGGTGTGGCCGCACCATTGCGGGATGTCTGGCTGGCGCTGCGAGCCAACGAGCGGCTCATTCTCGAAGCCGTGACGCTGCGAGACGTCGTCGCATCGGACCTGCCGCCGGTTGTGACGGGCCTCATCGCCGCGATCGCGGACTGATCGGGAGCCACGCCGTGGATCCCGCGTTCAGCGAGGCGGTTCCGTTCGCGCTCGGCATCCTGTTGTCGCCGTTCCCCGTCGTGCCGGTGATCCTGCTGCTGCTGTCCGACCGGGCGACCGCCACGGGCACGGCGTTCCTCGCGACGTTAATCGCCGGAGTGGCGCTGGTGACCACGGTGTTCGTGTTGCTGTCCGAGTTGATCGACTTCCCGGAGCACCCACCCAATTGGGCTTCCTGGACGCGGATCGGGTTGGGGACCGCGCTGATCGTCTTGGCTGTGCGGCAATGGCTGACTCGCGATCCTGACGGCAAGCAGCCCGCGTGGTTGGCGTCGGTCGAGTCGGCCAGTCCGGGGCGCGCTGCGCAGCTCGGGCTGCTCCTGTCGGTCGCGAATCCCAAGGTGCTCGTGCTGGCGGCGGGCGGCGGACTGGTGCTCGGGGCCGGGGACACCACGGGAGTCGGCACGGCGGCGTTGATCCTGCTGTTCGCCGCGCTGTCCGCGGCGGCCGTCGCGGTGCCGGTGCTGTTGCACGTGGTCCTGGGTGACCGCATCCGTCCGGTCCTGGTCGCTGCGCGCGACTGGCTGCAGCGCAACAACAGCACAATCACGACCATCGTCATCGGCGCGGTGGGACTCCTCGTCGCGGGCAATGGCGTGTCGGCGCTGTAGTTCGCCGCCGCGCCGTCGCTGCCCCGTGTGACGGCCCAGTGAACGGGGTGCGCCACACTGGTCGGGTGGCGGGCGAACTCGCCTTTTCCTCGAAGGAGTTGTGGTGGAAACCCTCGGAAGTGTGCTGCTGACGACGCTGTGGATCTTTGCGCTGTTGTGCTACCTGATGGTGCTGTTCTACATCCTGTCGGACCTGTTCCGTGATCATTCCCTGTCCGGCTGGTGGAAGGCCGTGTGGGTCGTGTTCCTGATCATCGCGCCGTTCCTGACGGCGTTGGTGTACCTGATCGCGCGCGGCAAGGGGATGCAGGAGCGCGCCTTGGCGCAGGCGGAGCAGATGCGCGAGGCGCAGGAGCAGTACATCCAGCGCGCGGCGAGCCAGGGCGACCCCGCTGAGCGCATCGCCAAGGCGAAGCAACTCAAGGATCAGGGCGTGATCGATGATGCCGAGTTCGAGCAGTTGAAGGCGCAGGCCCTCGCCTGAGCCAGGCTTCGCGACTAGCGCGAGGGCGAATCGGCGAGATCGTCGGTCAGGTCGGCGGGGGTCTCCAGGGCATCCTCGTCGAGTTGCCCAGCCTTCTCGCGGCGGTGGGCCGTGACGGCGATGTAGACACCGGCGGCACCGACGATCACGACCAAGGCGGTCGCGGCTGCGCCCGGCACGCCGAACAACTTGCTGATGATCGCGATGTTCGAGATCAGCACCATCGTGCCGACCATGACACCGAGCAGGGTGCGTGGAGCCCGGTGGGCGAGTCGGGCCGCGAACGGAGCCGTGATGGCACCGCCCATGACCAGCCCGAGAACGGCGAGCCAGGGGATACCGGACTCACCGGCGCCCACGAGGAACCCCATCGATGCGGCGACGGCCACGATGAACTCGGCGGTGTTGACGGTGCCGACCACTCGGTGGGGTGCGTGCTTGGTGACCGTCATCAACGACGGCGTGGCCACGGGGCCCCAGCCGCCGCCGCCGGTCGCGTCCACGAAACCGCCGACCAGTCCGATCGGCCACAGGTGTCGGGTGCGCGCGTTGATGGCGGGGAACAGGTTCTTGCCGAAACCGAATCGCAGGATGATCACCACGCCCATGAGCAGCAGGATCAGCGCCATCCAGATGCGGGCGCCGTCCATGGCGATGTTCGTCAGCACGACCGCACCCAAGAACGCGCCGATCGCGCCGGGGATCGCGATGACGGCCAGCACGCGTTTGTCGACGTTGCCGGCGTGCCAATGGCTGATGCCGGACACGAATGTGGTGCCCACCTTGGCGGCGTGCGTACCCGCCGACGCTGCCACGGCGGAGTAGCCGAGCACGGTGAGCAGCGTCGCCGAGGTGATGCCGAAGCCCATCCCCAACGTGCCGTCCACGAACTGCGCGGCGGCACCGACAAGGCCGAACACGAGCACTGTCACGAAGTCCATGTCCATGGTTCGTCGACTCCTTCTGCGCTGATCGTCCGCCGTTCCGACGGTGCAGGTGAACGTACCGTAGTGAGTAGGGTAATAGAACTGCATTACTAGTATTTGCAGGAATCGGCGTTCGACGCAAGTGCGGGACAATAACGACATGAGCACTGCATCCGCCTCGCACGTTCCCCCGCGGCACGTTCCTGTCGTGCCCGTCATGCGCCGTCCCAGCCCGGTGGACCCGGCTCCGGGCGCGTGGGCCGTGGTCGGTCTGGGGGCTCACGGACAGGCGATGCGCGCCGCACTGGCCCGTGCGGGGGTTCCCACGCTGGGCTACGACGAAGTCGAGGGCATCGGGGTGCCCGACGGGTCGATCCGGTGGGGGCACCGCGTCATCGCGATCGAGGAGATTGATGACATCGATGCCCTGGCCGTCACGAGTCGCGACGTGGCAACCGGCGAGATCACCACGGAGTACCTGGCCGGGGTGGTGCTGAGTGTCGGTGGATACGACGAATGGCATTTCATCGACCCGGACATGCTCAACGTCTGCGACGGCCGCCCAGTGCTGGCTCACCGCATGTTCACACCCCGGCATCCGGCCGTTGTGGTGTCCGGTCCGGATGTCACCGCCGGTCTGGACCGACAGGCCGAGGTCGTGGCCGCGTATGCGGGGGCGCTGCGGACCTCGCCCCGCAGGGCGTTGGCCTTTCACCGGCGCGCGTGCGCTCGTCTGCTGCCTGGCTATCCGCGCGTGACGACCGACCCCGTCGCGGGTCAGGATTACGAAACCGTGCTCTCCCACGACCTGCAATCGCTGATCCCGTGACCTGGCGCGACGCGATCGACGAGGCACGAGCTGGTTCCGGCAAGCAGCGGCCGGCAGTGAAGGCCGTGCTGGCCGAACTGGAACGTCGAGCGCCGGGTCGCAGCGTCGAACTGCGGGTCCCACCCCACGGTGCGACGCAACTGATCGCCGGCCCGGCTCACCGTCGCGGCACCCCGAAAGCCGCCATCGAATTGTCTGTCGACACGTTGTTCGCATTGGCGCTCGGAGAGGTGGAATGGGCCGACGCTGTGGCGTCGGGGGCAGTGCTGGCCAGCGGTGAGCGCACCGACTTGGCGCACCTGTTCCCGCTGGAGCCCGGCTCATGACGACGCAGACCGCACCCGAACTCACCAAGATCCAATCCCGAACCGTGGGTGTCCTGGCGGGTGCCCAAGTGCTCAGTGGGATCGCGATCGCGGGGTCTGTGGCAGCGGGTTCACTGATCACCGCAGCGGTGTCGGGGTCAGAAGGCATGGCGGGGTTGGCGCAGACCGCAGGAGTGGTGGGGGCCGCCCTGTTGGCGCTGCCGCTGGCTCGCATCGCGTTGTCCCGCGGCCGCCGAGCTGCGCTGGCGACCGGGTACGGCATCGGGGCGGTCGGGGCCATCGTGGTGGTGATGGGTGCCGTCGCCCGCTCCACGCCCGTGGTCCTGCTCGGGTGCCTACTCGTCGGAGTGGCGTCGGCTGCGGGGTACCAAGCCCGATATGCCGCCACGGACCTGGCCAGTGAACACAGCCGCGGCCGATCCCTGTCACTGGTGGTGTGGGCGGGCACGATCGGCGCGATCCTCGGGCCGAACCTGCTGCAACTCGCCGGATCGCTGGGCCTGTGGCTGTCGTTGCCGGAATTGACCGGTCCCTACTTGATCACGTTCGCCACCCTGGCCGGCGCTGTGCTCCTGCTCCTGCTCCTGCTGCGTCCCGATCCGTATCTGCTGGCCACATCGCTGCAACAGCGGGCCGACGCCGAGCCAGTTCAGCGGCCGGGGGTCATGGCGGGCATGGCTCATCTGCGCGGCAACCGCGGAGCGTTACTGGGCATGCTCGCGATCGCGCTGGGCCACGCCGTGATGGTCATGGTGATGGTGATGACCCCGATCCATATGGCCCACGTCGATGTCACGCTGCAGTTGATCGGACTCGTCATCAGCGTCCATGTCGCCGGCATGTACGCCCTGTCGCCGGTCGTGGGGTGGGCCGTCGACCGGTGGGGCCGGGTACCGGTGGTGTGGCTGGGGGTCGGGATCCTGCTCGTGTCGTGCGTTGTTTCTGGATCCGCGCAGGGCGACGACGTCCCGCTGCTGGGCATCGGTTTGTTCCTGCTCGGACTGGGGTGGTCCTGCACCCTGATCGCGGGATCGACGCTGATCGTCGATGACGTGGCACCCGAGGAACGGCCCTCGGTCCAGGGGCTGTCGGACCTCGTGATGAACGTGGCGGGAGCCGTGGGTGGAGCGGTGGCGGGAGTTGTGGTGATGCTGAGCTCGTACGCGGTGTTGTGCGCGGTCGCAGCGGTACCGGTGCTCGCACTGGCGCTGGTCACGAAACTGTGGGGCGCCCACGCAGAGGTCGCACTACCACCTGGTGAGTAGGCTGCCGGTGTGGCTCGCTACGGTTCCCAGTTCGGTCCGAATCTGACGTTCCTCGGTGTGCCGGAGTGCACGTGGGATGAGCCCGACACGTACGCCGGTGCTGACGTGGTCATCGTCGGGGCGCCCTTCGACGGCGGGACGTCGTATCGCAGTGGCGCCCGGTTCGGGCCGCAGGCGATGCGATCCACGTGCTACCTGCCGCACGACGGATCGCGGCCGTCGTTGGCCATGCGGGTGGATGCGCTGTCCGACATCGACGTGCGCGACGCCGGCGACGTGGAGATGTTCAGCGGCGATGCCGAACGGTCCTGCACCGCGCTGCAAGAGGTGATCGCGACCATCGCGGACACCGGCGCCATCCCCCTGGTGCTGGGCGGCGACCACACCGTCACTTGGCCGGACGTCACCGGCGTCGCGCGTGCCCGCGGCTGGGGCCGGGTGTCGGTCATCCACTTCGACGCCCACGCCGACACCGGTGACATCGAGTTCGGATCACTCATCGGTCACGGCCAACCGATGCGGCGACTCATCGAATCCGGGGCCGTCCGCGGCGACCGCTTCCTGCAGGTCGGCCTGCGCGGCTACTGGCCCGGTCCCGAGATCCTCGACTGGATGGCGCAGCAGGGCATGCGATCGTTCGAGATGACCGAGGTCGTGGCCAAGGGCCTCGACGACGTGATGGACGAGGTCAGCCGGATCGCCACCGACGAGTGCGAGGGCGTGTTCCTGAGCGTCGACATCGACGTCTGCGACCCCGGGCACGCGCCCGGAACCGGTACCCCCGAGCCGGGCGGACTGTCGGCGCGGCAACTCCTCGATCAGGTGCGACGCATCTGCTACGACCTCCCGGTGGTGGGTATCGACGTGGTCGAGGTTGCCCCGCCGTTCGACCACGCCGACATCACCGTGCTGCTGGGCAACCGGGTTGTCCTCGAAGCACTCAGCGCCATCGCGCGGCGGCGTAAGGACGATCGCGACGGGACCACCTGGGACCCCCGGCAACCCCTGCTCGACGGCCGCATCCAGACCGATGGGCTGGTGCCGTAGCCGCCGTCACCGGGCCGTGGTGCGCAGGATCTGCATGATCTGGTCGGCGGTGGCCTTGGGGAACACCGTGTTGACTTCGATGTAGGCGTCGTCGGTCAACAGCCCGAACCGACCGATATTCGGCACCGCGAACGCACCTGGCGCACCCTTCACCTTGATCTCCTGGGTGACCCCCAGATTGCGTTGTGCGCTGTCGAATGCCTGCGCGAACTGGGTACGGGGCTCGGTGCGGTACGACTTGGTGATCACAAAGCCCTCGCCGTTCGTGGCCACCCACTGGCACTCGGTCTGATCGGCCGTGTGCTGGGCGACCACGGCGTTCGGCTGGAACGCCGAGCCCATGATCTGGGTCAGATCGTCACCGGTCAGCGGGGGACAGACCGCCGCCGCGTCAATGCTTGGCTGGGCCACGGACCCCTCGGCGGACTGGGTCTGGATGTCACGAGCAGAGACACACCCGCCCAGCAGAACCGCGGTCCCCGCCGTCAGCGCGGCCACCAACACGGTCTTCGGTCGAGAGTGCACCCCGCCACAATACGTGGGGTGTGCGCTCAGTCACGCAGTTTCGGTGTTCCCTGCGCTCCGTAACCGCCCCTACACTGACGAGGTGGGGCGCGGCGACGGACTTCTGAATCATGATCTTCCCGGTGGCGACAAAGGCCCCCAGGATGCCTGCGGCGTGTTCGGAGTCTGGGCTCCGGGCGAAGCCGTCGCACAACTGACCTACTTCGGCCTGTACGCCTTGCAGCATCGCGGCCAGGAGTCTGCGGGGATGGCCGTCAGCGACGGATCCCACGTCGTGGTCTACAAGGACATGGGGCTCGTGTCCCAAGTGTTCAACGAATCAGCCCTGGAGAGCCTGCACGGTCACCTGGCCGTCGGCCACTGCCGCTACTCGACCACAGGCGCGAGCGTGTGGGAGAACGCCCAGCCCACGTTCCGGCCCACCGCCAACGGCATGCTCGCCTTGGCCCACAACGGCAACCTGACCAACACCGGCGACCTCGCCACTCGGGTCGCGGAGCAGGCGCGCAACTCCGGCGAATTGCCGCTGGAGACTGACGCCGCCGTGGCCACCTCGGACACCGACCTCGTGGCTGCCCTTCTGGCCGCCCATCCGGGTGCGTCGCTCGAGGACGCCGCCATGGCGGAACTCCCCCGATTCGAAGGCGCGTTCTCGTTCGTCTTCATGGATGAGCACACCCTGTACGCCGCCCGCGACACCCACGGCATCCGCCCATTGGTCCTGGGGCGCTTGGAGCGCGGCTGGGTGGTGGCCAGCGAGACGGCCGCCCTGGACATCGTCGGGGCCACATTTGTGCGCGAGATCGAACCGGGCGAACTGATCGCCATCGACGCCGCGGGGCTGCGGTCCACGCGGTTCGCACCAGCCGAGCCGCACGGCTGCCTGTTCGAGTACGTCTATCTGGCGCGCCCGGACACCACGATCCGTGGTCGCAGCGTGGAAGCCGTACGTACTGAGATCGGTCGTCGACTGGCCCGCGAGGCACCGACGGACGCCGACCTCGTGATCCCGGTGCCCGAGTCGGGTCGCTACGCCGCGATCGGATACGCGCAGGAGTCGGGGATTCCCTTCGGTGAGGGCCTGGTCAAGAACGCGTACGTGGGTCGAACCTTCATCCAGCCGTCCCAGTCGATCCGGCAACTGGGCATCCGCCTGAAGCTCAACCCGCTGCGGGGCGTGATCGAGGGTAAGCGACTTGTGGTCGTGGACGACTCGATCGTGCGTGGCAACACCCAGCGGGCTCTGGTGCGGATGCTGCGTGAGGCGGGTGCCCGTGAGGTCCATGTGCGGATCTCGAGCCCGCCGGTCAAGTGGCCCTGCTTTTACGGGATCGACTTCGCATCCCGCGCCGAACTCATCGCCAATGGGCTGGCCATCGAGGAGATCCGAGATTCGATCGGAGCCGACTCGTTGTCCTACGTGTCGCTGTCGGAACTCACTGAGGCCACTCAGTTGCCGGCGGCGGAGTTGTGTCGCGCCTGCTTCGACGGCAAGTACCCGGTGACCCTGCCCGAGCCGCAACGCCTGGGCAAGGATCTGCTGGAGGTCTGGCCCATCGACGAGGTCACGGTGCAGGCGCCGGTGGCGGCCAACGGTCACGCCCCGGCTCCGTCGCAGACCGGGGTGCTGCGGTGACCGACGCCCCCACGTCGTACGCCGAATCTGGGGTGGATGTCGACGCCGGCGAGCGCGCGGTGGACCTCATGCGCGCGGCCATCGCCGCTGCCCAACGCCCCGAAGTGGTCGGTGAGTTGGGCGGCTTCGCTGGACTGTTCGACGCCTCGGCGCTGAAGTCCTATACCCGGCCGCTGCTGGCCACCTCGACCGACGGCGTGGGCACCAAAGTGGCCGTCGCGCAGGCACTGGACAAGCACGACACGATCGGGCGCGATCTGGTGGCCATGGTCGTCGACGACTTGGTCGTGACCGGAGCCGAGCCGCTGTTCCTGACGGACTACATCGCGTGCGGCAAGGTCCACCCGGAGCGGATCGCGCAGATCGTGGCCGGTATCGCGGCCGGGTGTGCCGAGGCGGGAGCCGCGTTGCTCGGCGGCGAGACCGCGGAGCACCCGGGACTCATGGGAGTCGACGAATACGACTTGGCCGCCGCGGGCACGGCCGTCGTCGAGGCCGATCAGATGCTTGGCCCACAGCGGGTCCGCGACGGAGACGTACTGGTGGGGTTGCCGGCGTCCGGACTTCACTCCAACGGGTACTCGTTGGCCCGTGCAGTGCTGGTGGGCGACGATCTGTCAGCGCTGCATCGCCACGTCGACGAGTTCGGCCGGACCGTGGGCGAGGAGTTACTGGAGCCCACGCGGATCTACGCGCGGCCCTGCCTGGACTTGGCGCGGCGCGATGGGGTGCACGCGATGGCCCACATCACCGGCGGTGGGCTGGCCGCGAACCTGGCCCGCGTCATTCCACCTGGGCTGACCGCGGTCGTGGACCGGGGCGCATGGCGGCCGTTGCCGGTGTTCGATGTGATCGGTCGTACCGGTGGAATCGAGCGTTCCGAACTGGAGGTCGCGTTCAACATGGGCGTGGGCATGGTCGTGGTGGTGACCCCGGACGCGCTGGCG
>CAZCRC010000025.1:0-14084 GCA_964500995.1 uncultured Actinomycetes bacterium | reverse complement strand
TCCGCATCCGCAGTCGCTGAGCCTCCAGCATCTTGTTCTGACGCTCCAACTCGGCCAGCCGCTCCCGCAGTTCGACCTCGATATCGCGCACCGCCCGCTGCATGCGTTCGGGTCCGGCAACGTAGTGAGTGGCCGGGAACACGTACAGTTCCTGATCCTCGGTGAGTACCTCGCCGGTGACGGGGTGCAGGGTCATGAGCCGGTCGACGTCATCGCCGAACATCTCGACGCGAACGGGATGCTCCTCGTACACGGGGAAGATCTCGACGGTGTCACCGCGGACCCGGAAAGTTCCCCGCTGGAACGCGACATCGTTGCGTGCGTACTGCATCTCGACGAGTTTGCGCAGCATGCCGTCGCGATCCCAGGTGGCCCCTGTTCGCAACTGCACCATCCGATCCACGTACTCCTGCGGCGTCCCGAGGCCATAGATGGCCGACACCGACGCAACGACCAAGACGTCGCGGCGAGTCAGCAACGAGTTCGTGGCGGAGTGCCGCAAGCGCTCGACTTCCTCGTTGATCGAGGAGTCCTTCTCGATGTACGTGTCCGATTGGGGGATGTAGGCCTCGGGTTGGTAGTAGTCGTAGTACGACACGAAGTACTCGACCGCGTTGTCGGGGAACAACTCCCGGAACTCGTTGGCCAACTGGGCCGCGAGGGTCTTGTTCGGTGCCAAGACCAGCGTTGGCCGCTGCAACTCCTCAACGATCCACGCCGTCGTGGCCGACTTGCCGGTTCCCGTGGCGCCGAGCAAAACCACGTTGTCCACGCCGCCCCGGATCCGGCGGGTGATCTCGGCGATCGCGGCCGGTTGGTCCCCTGCCGGTTGGTAGTCGGACACGACCCGGAACGGGGCCACCCGGCGCTGGAGATCGGTGATGGGTCGAGCCATGCACTCACGCTACGGCGGACCTCCGACAACGACCAAGCCGGCTGCGCTTCGTCCACTCAGTCGATGAGGCCCAGCTCAGCCAGGAACTGCCAGGACGCAGCCAGCGCGGCCTTGCGCGGGAAGGGATGGTCGAGGTTCGGCGAGGCGGCCTGCATCCGAGCCGGGAACGGCGAGTAGGCGATGTCCCAGTGATGGCCATGCAGCATCGCCAAGTGAGTCGCAATGGGGATGTCCATCGTGGCCTGCTTCTGCGTGAGCTGCATGTCATTGTTCGCGTCGTACTGCGACATCTTGACGGTGTCGGCGAATTGGAACGCCGGCGCCTCCAACGGGGTCGTGGACCCGGTCAGCGAGAAGAACGGCACGCCCAGTTCGCTGAGCAGGTCGGAGTTGTCCCGGTTGAACTGCTCGCGCACGGTCGTCTGCAGGTCGTAGAAGGCCTGCTTGATGTCGTACTCGTCGACGCGGCGTAGCCCGGAGCGTTCCACCAGCCCCGGCGACAACATCTGCAGGAACCGATCCAGGTTGTCCGAGATCGTCTGAGTGTCCATGTCCTTGATCTGCTGGTAGATCGCATCCGCAGAGTAGGAGCCACTCATGGCCCCCGCCCACGTGAACACTCCCTTGATCCGATCCGCGTACTCAGGGTTGTCGACCAGGAACGTCAGGACGTCCGGACCGCCCTTGCTGTACCCGATCAGCCACACGTCACCGGGTGGCTGCGGATCGTCGATCGGAGACAGGTCCGCGTTGAAGCCTTCCCCCTGATCCAACGCTGCCTTCAGGTCCGCCTCATTTGCCACGCAGCCACGGAACGGATGCAGGTCCGCGCGAAGTGTCTTCCACCCCCGCTCCGACTCCAACACCGGAGCATCTTCGACGAACGCGTGCGCCCCCGGATGCAGAATCCCCGACAAGAGGCCAGGACACAGCACGAGCGTCGCGTTCTCGATCGTGACGTCGGGGTCCGGCAGATCGATCTCCCAGTCCGGCGCCGCGACATCCTTGAGGAACCGGTCAGCGATCTTCTGCCGGTCCGAGCGCGAGTCCTTACCCAGTCGCGGCGACAACGGGTTGGCCAGACTGAGGCGCTTCTCGGCTGTCTTGATCGCGTCCTCGTCCAGGACTGCTTCGCGGAGGAAGAGGTCCTTCCAGCGCATCGACATCCACCGTTTGACCGTAGCGTCGGAGAACGCGGCGGTCGGATCCTCGGCGACCCAGTCCCGGGTCTCGGCGATGACCTCGTCGTAGCGACCTGCCTCCAGATCCGTTTGCAGCGACATCTGCGCTCGTCCTTCCCGTCACCCGCTCCTATGGCGGTCCTCAGCGGCACCAAGTCAAGCAGGACGGATCCGCCGATGCCCACCGAATCAAGCGGCCAGCGGCAGCTCCGGCCCGGCTACGGTGGTCCGGTGCGCCTGTTGACTGCTGCTGATGCGCAAGACTCGGCCGTTGCCGCCGCGACCAACCTGAGCCACGCGGGTCTGTCGGCTGGGGATCGGCTGGCGGTCGTCACCCCTGAGTACGCGTCGGGCATCGATGTGCCGCGGGCTCAGGCGGACGCGCTGGGGGTGCTCTTGGGCGCGCTACGCCTGGGTGTGATTCCCGTCCTGCTGCACCCGCTGCTGACCGAAGTGGAGCGCCACTTCATCCTCAACGATGCTCAGGTCACGACCGATCCCATCCTGCCGGAACAGCTCGCCGCCTGGACTCGACCGGCACCGGGTTCGCCGGCGGAGCTGTCGGAGTTCCCGCTGACCCGACCCATGCATTACACATCGGGCACGACGGGGTCCCCCAAAGGCGTCATCGCGCAGTTGTCCGAGCGGGAGGCGTTCCAATGGTGGACCGACGAGATCGACCACTGGCAGTTCGACAGCGCCGACCGGACCCTCGTGCACTCGCCGCTGTGCCACTCCGCCCCGCTGCGTTTTGCGATCGGGACACTGCTGGCCGGGGGGACCGTCGTGCTCCCCGGACGATTCACTGTCGCCACCACGATCGCCGCGCTGCGCGACGCCGCCCCGACGACCGCGTTCCTCGTGCCGAGCCAGGCAGCACTCCTGCTGGCGACGGAACTCCCGCAGTCGACCTATCGGCTGTTGGCCCATGCGGGTTCCGCCTGTCCGCCAGAGGTGAAGCGCGGCCTGCATGCCTGGGCTGGTGCTGACCGGGTGTGGGAGTTCTACGGCTCCACCGAGGGTCAGTTCACCTCGTGCCGCGGCACCGAGTGGGAGGCGCGACCGGGCACCGTGGGTCGGGCGCGACCCGGGCGCGAGCTGGACATCGACGCGGCGGGGCTGGTGTGGTGCACCCCGCCGGCTTTCGCCCGATTCGAGTACTGGAACGACCCGGTCAAGACCGCCGCCGCCTGGCGGAGCACGGCGGGCGGGCGAGCGTTCACCGTCGGCGACTTGGGTCGGTTGGACGACGATGGCTACCTGTACCTGGAGGGGCGACGGGAGGACCTCATCATCTCCGGCGGGGTGAACGTCTACCCCGCCGAGGTGGAGTCGATGATCTCGACCCATCCGCTGGTCCAGGACGTGGTGGTGTTCGCCGTTCCCGATTCGCGGTGGGGGCAACGGGTCACGTGCGCGGTGGTCACGTCCGCCTCCGCCGACGAACTGACGGAATGGTCGCGACAGCGGCTCGCCGCGTACAAGCTGCCGAAGGAGTGGATCGTGGTGGAGACCCTGCCCCGCAACTCCATGGGCAAGGTGCGCCGCAGCACGCTGTCGCGGGAGTTGGGCCTCACGGAGTCGTGAGTTGGCCCCACACCTCGGCCGCGGCCTGCTCCAGATCGGCCACCGAACCGTCGTTTCGGATGACGTGATCGGCCACCGCACGCCGTTGCTCGTCCGTGGCTTGGGCCGCAATCCTGGCCTCGGCGTCCGCGACCGTCATCCCCCGGTCGCGCGTCAGTCGCTCCACCCGAAGTGGCAGGGGGGTTTCCACGACCACGATGGCATCCCAGCCCTCAGTCAACTCCTGCTCGACCAGCAGCGGCATGTCGTACACCACGACGCTGCCGGGTGGGGCGGCCGCCATCAATTCCGCGGATCGCGCAGCAATCCGCGGGTGGGTGATCTGATTGAGGTCGGCCAAGGCGTCCGAGTCCGCGAACACGATGGCCGCCAGAGCGGCCCGATCCAGTGACCCGTCGGGAGTGATCACCTCAGCCCCGAACCGGGCGATGATCTCCTGCAGGGCGGGCTGCCCGGGCGCGACGATCTCTCGTGCGATCTGATCGGCGTCCACAACAACAGCGCCCAGGCGCGTGAACGCCTGGGCGACTGTCGACTTCCCGGAACCGATGCCGCCGGTCAACGCGACCCGACGAGGGGTCGCGTCGGCGGCCCCGGTCACTCCTTCTCAGCCTCGGCGTCGACGACGGCTTCTGCCGCCTCGACAACCTCGGCCTCAGCGACGGCCTCGGCCGCCTCAGCGCCCTCTTCATCACCGGTGAGCTTGTCCCGAAGCGCCTGCAGCGCTTCGTCGGACGCGAGCGTCCCTTCGTTGGACGTGCCTGGATCGGTGCTGAAGTTCGACGGCGTACCACCGGCGTCGATGATCGCGGTCTGCTCGGCAGCTGCGGCGTCCTCGACCTGCTTGCGGTGGGCCTCCCAACGCTCCTGAGCGTCGGCGTACTCCTGCTCCCACTGGGCGCGCTGGTCCTCGTAGCCTTCCTTCCACTCCCCGGTCTGGGGGTCGAAGCCATCCGGCCCGATGTAGTTGCCGTCCTCGTCGAAGGCCGGCGCCATGCCGTACAGGTAGGGGTCGAACTCCTCGTGGATGGACCCACCCTGGGAATTCTCGTTGGCCTGCTTGAGCGACAGCGAGATCCGACGCCGCTCCAAGTCGATGTCGATGACCTTCACGTAGATCTCATTGCCGACGTCGACGACCTGATCCGGCAGTTCGACGTGATGTCCGGCGAGTTCGGAGATGTGCACGAGACCCTCGATGCCCTCTTCGACCCGCACGAATGCACCGAAGGGAACGAGTTTCGTGACGCGACCGGCCACGACCTGCCCCAGCTGGTGGGTACGCGCGAAGTGCTGCCAGGGGTCCTCTTGGGTGGACTTCAGCGAGAGCGACACCCGCTCGCGATCCATGTCCACGTCGAGTACCTCGACCGTGACTTCTTGGCCCACCTCGACGACCTCGGAGGGGTGTTCGATGTGCTTCCAGGACAGCTCCGACACGTGCACCAGACCGTCGACTCCGCCGAGATCGACGAACGCACCGAAGTTCACGATGCTGGACACGACGCCGTTGCGGACCTGGCCCTTCTGCAGCTGGTTCAGGAATCCGACGCGAACCTCGCTCTGCGTCTGCTCCAACCACGCACGGCGCGACAGGACCACGTTGTTGCGGTTCTTGTCGAGCTCGATGATCTTGGCCTCGAGCCGCTGCCCGACGTAGGGCTGCAGGTCACGGACCCGGCGCATCTCGACCAAGGACGCGGGCAGGAAGCCGCGCAGCCCGATGTCCAGGATGAGGCCGCCCTTGACGACCTCGATGACGTCGCCCTCGACGACGCCGTCGGCTTCCTTGACCTCCTCGATCTTGCCCCACGCGCGCTCGTACTGCGCCCGCTTCTTGGACAGGATCAGGCGGCCTTCCTTGTCCTCCTTCTGCAGGACCAGGGCCTCGATGTCGTCGCCAATCGCCACGACCTCATTGGGGTCGACGTCGTGCTTGATCGACAGTTCTTTGCTGGGGATGATCCCCTCGGTTTTGTAGCCGATGTCGACGAGGACCTCGTCGCGATCCACCTTGACCACGGTTCCGGAGACCAAGTCCCCGTCGTTGAAAGGTTTGATGGTCTGTTCGACGGCAGCGAGGATGTCTTCGGCGCTGCCGATGTCGTTGACGGCGACCTGAGGGGTGGTCGGCGCGGTGGGGGTGGTCAGCTCGGTGGTGGACGTCATGAAGTGGTGTTCGTTCCGGATTACTCGTCGTGATGGTCGACGTGCTGTGAACTGACGGGATCCGTGGATCCGGGCAGGTCGAGCGGCACCCTCTCGGTATGGGGATTCGCGCAGCAACGCAGACGCAACTTCTAGGATACGAACCCCACTGCCGCAGGGTCAAACTGCCGTCTGGTCGGCGGCGCGACGTGCGGCCATCTCGGCAGCCCCCAGCGCCCCGCCCAGGTCCCCGAGAGAGGTGAATCGCACCTCGGGCACTACTCCGGCCAGTACCCGTTCGGCCATGGCCACTGCGAC
This sequence comes from uncultured Actinomycetes bacterium, assembly GCA_964500995.1. Taxonomy (GTDB): domain Bacteria; phylum Actinomycetota; class Actinomycetes; order S36-B12; genus CAIWTL01. The sequence goes on along the minus strand of CAZCRC010000025.1, from coordinate 7,955 downwards.
TCCGGCGCGGAAGGGCTCACCCAGTTGCAGGGCCAGTCCCCCGCCGAGCACGATCGCGTCCACGTCCAGCAGGTTCACGACGGAACCGAGTCCCGCTCCCAACGCCTGCTGTGCTGTCGTGACCAGTTCCAGCGCCAACGGATCGGCCGATGCCACGGCATCCACCCAGACGCTGCTGGTCAGACGGTCGCGGTCCCGGAACTCCATGACGTCGAACAACAATGTGGATCGGCCGGACTCGGCGGCCTCTCGTGCTGCCAACTCCATCGCCGCGCGACCCGCGTATGCCTCGACGCAGCCACGGCGGCCACACGTGCAGCGTCGCGCGGAGTCGGTGAAGTCGACGACCATGTGGCCCACCTCGCCAGCGGTGCCGCGACCCTCCCACAGCGTGCCGTCCAGGATCACCCCGGCACCGACGCCCGTGCCCAAGTAGACGCCAACGAACGACGGGAACGACCGGCCCGTCTCGGAACCGAGTTCGGCCAGAACCGCCAAGCGGACGTCGTTGTCCAGGAACACCGGACGGCCCACGTGCTGCTGAACCACTTCGGCCAGGGGGAACGAGTCCGGCCAGTCGGGCAACGTGGCTGCGTTGCCGACGGTGCCCTGCACCCGATCGACCTGTCCGGGACAGCCCACCCCCACGGACCTCACATCGGCGGGATCACAACCCGCTGACGTGATCGCGGCGTGGACGGACGCGGCGACCGCGACTGGGACCTCGTCGGGTCCGAACCGGCGCGGTGTCGGACGTCGATCCGCCCCCAGCACCGCACCACCCGCGGAGCGAACCACCGCCGTGATCGAAGTGCCACCCAGATCCACTCCGGCGCTCAGAGTCGTCACGACCGGTCCTCCTCGTGGCCCGCGGCTTCCCCCGGCAATCGCGCCGATTCGGCCTCGGTCTCGGTCGCCGTCGCTGACATCTGGGGCCACGGTCCGGGGTCGTACTCCAGGGACACGTTCTGGCCCTTGAACGCGGCCTGCGCGGTGTCGCGCCCGGGGTAGACGCCGCTACGCACCCATTGGTTGAGTTGGATCATCGCGCCGAGCACCGTGCGCGATTCGAAGTTGCAGTTGCCGACACCTTCGGCGGCAGGTTCGGATTCACTGACCGAGCTGGGCGGCAGGACGAAGACTTCGACCAGATTGCCGATGGTCTCCGGATCGCCTGTGGCCAGCAGCGATCGATAGGACGAGATGTTCGGCGCGATGTACACCGGATCGATCGAGTTGTGCAGGGTCACGGTGGGAACCTCCAGGTTCCCGTCCAGGGTTCCCTGCTGTTCGGCCCGCTCAACAGCGGCGGGATCTGGAGTCACCCGAACCCCGGAACCCAACTTGACCAGGAAGGCGTCCGCCAGGCCCTTCCGGATCTCATCCAGTTGTCGGCGCTGAATGTCCGAGATCCGCAGCGCATAGTCCGTGCCCGCGTTGCCGCTGAAGTTGCCGCCCGAGCGCTGTTCCAGGTCGTAGCGCTGAACCGTGGACTGATCGATCAGGTTACGGATCGCTTCGAGGTTGGCCTTGATCTGGTCCGGCCAGGTAGCACCGGCGATCGTGCGGCTGTCGTTGGGGAGGTCACCGATGCCGGCGATGAACGCCACCTTGGCCTGCTGGGCGAGCGGGCCTTCCGCTGCCTCTTGGAGTGCCCGCAGCGCAACCTCCCGATTGCGGCGGGCCTCATCCTCCGTGGCGTACCCGACGAGCTTCAGATCGGGCGCGAGCAACTCCCTGGTCGCGTAGGCGACGTCCAAGGCCAGATCGTAGGAGCGCAGCGGTCCCGACAGCGGAGCGCACATCGCCAAGGCTCCGGACACCCACTCCGGATGCAGTTGCGCCAGTCGCGCACTGGCGAGTCCACCGGTCGATTCCCCCCACGCGTATACCCGGTTGGGTTCACCGATCGTCTCGGAGAAGTATTGGTGCAGTTCCTCGGCGGCCTGGATCTGGTCGGCTACCACCCAGCCCTGTCCGCTGGGTGTCGCCCCGGCGATCGCGTAGCCAGCCTGCAGCATGACATCCGCGATGGTGCGGTCTCCCCGTCCCCACATCGGAGCCAACTCGGGCCCGCCTGGGCGTGGTTCGACCGGGGGGTCGACGGGCGTGGGGCTGGGAGTCGCTGCGGCGCGATCCTTCTTGCGCTTCTTCGGCGCCTGGTCGTCCTTGGCCCCCTTGGACTCATCGCCGGCCTCGTCGTCTCCCAATCCGGGGGGCGGTGACGTTGCCTCGTCGGTCGCTGGCTCCTCCTGGGCGGGCACCTCGTTGGCCGGCAACGCGCCGGGCCCATCGATGCGATGGGAGTAGATCGCGAGGGTCCCGTTCCAGTCCTCGGGCAAGATGATGTCGAACTCCGCCCCACTGGGAAGCGTGCCCGCACAGTCAGCGGAACTGCACGAAGTGAACGTCACATCGTTGTCGGGATCGGTGACCGGATCCGAGGCGCACCCCGCGGCCACGAGCGCGAATGCGGCAGCACCCACCACCGCCAGAGGGAATCGCCGCATTCCGGAAGCGTGCCACAGCCTTCACACCCGACCCGATGATCCACTGCGACTTGTGACCGTATGGTGACGTGTCAGTGAGCGGCGGCATCCCAGTTCGCTCCGGCACCCGTACTCACGGCGAGCGGAACGGCCAGCGCCACCGCCGTGGTCATCTGTTTTGTCACCAGTTCGGTCACCGCCGCGAGCTCGCCCGGCGCGACCTCCAGCACCAACTCGTCGTGCACCTGGAGCAACAAGCGGCTGTCCAGACCCGCGGCGATCAGCCCGGACGCCACCCTGATCATGGCGATCTTGATGATGTCGGCGGCGGACCCCTGGATCGGCGCGTTCAACGCCATCCGTTCGGCCATCTCGCGCCGCTGTCGGTTGTCGCTGGTCAGGTCGGGCAGGTAGCGGCGGCGCCCCAACATCGTCTCGGTGTAACCCGTCATGCGCGCCTGATCCACCACCTCGGCGAGGTAGTCCCGAATCCCGCCGAAGCGCTCGAAGTAGTCATCCATGAGCGCCCGTGCCTCGCCGGTATCGATCCCCAACTGCGCGGACAACCCGAACGCGGACAACCCGTACGCGAGCCCATACGACATCGCCTTGATTCGACGGCGCTTCTCGGCATCAACCTCCTCCGGCGCCACCGCGAAGACCTGGGCGGCCACCGTGGTGTGCAGATCCTCCCCTGACGTCAAGGCAGCAATCAGTGCCTCGTCGCCGGACAGGTGCGCCATGATGCGCATCTCGATCTGCGAGTAGTCGGCGGTGAGCAGACAGTCGTATCCGTGTCCGACCACAAAACCTTCGCGGATACGGCGCCCGGCATCAGTCCGGATGGGGATGTTCTGCAGGTTCGGATCGACGCTGGACAGCCGCCCGGTGGCGGCCACCGTCTGATTGAACGTGGTGTGGATTCGGGAATCCGCGTCGGCCAGGGGGATCAACCCAGCCACGGTCTGGCGCAATCGACTGACGTCGCGCCAGCGCAACAGCACTTCCAGGAGTGGATCGTCGGTCTTGGCGTAGAGGCTCTGCAGGGCATCGGCGTCGGTGGTGTAACCGGTCTTGATCTTCTTGGTCTTGGGCAGTCCGCGTTCGACGAACAGCAGCTCCTGGAGCTGCTTGGGACTGCCCAGGTTGAAGGAACGGCCCGCGATCGCGTGGGCATCAGCCTCTGCGGCGCGCACCTGTTCCGCGAACTCGGCCTCCAGCCCCTCCAAGTGAGGCAGCGCCACAGCGATACCGGTGGCCTCCATGTCCGCCAGGACCGCAGCCAACGGCTGTTCCATGTCCGTCAGCAACGACTCACTGTCCCGCTCACGTAATTGCTCGACGAGCACTGGGGCGAGTTCCCGGGTGGCTTGTGCGTTCACTCCCGCCCGCCCCGAATCACCTGTGTCGGTGCCGTCGAGGGTCAGTTGATCACCGGTGGGTTCGTCGCCCGCAAGGTCGCGGCCCAGGAACCGTGCCGACAAGTCGCCGAGATCGAAGGTGCGCTGCCCAGGCAGCGCCAGGTAGGCGGCGAGTGCGGTGTCGACCGACAGCCCGCGCAACTGCCAGCCACGCGCCCGCAGGGCCAACATGGGCCCCTTCGCGTCGTGGACGATCTTGTTGATCGACTCGTCGCCCAGCCATCGCCGCAGGGCATTGTCATCGGTATCGGTCGTCGCACTGAGATCGACCCAGCCAACCACCTCGTCGCCCGCGATCGCCACCGCCCACAGGTCCCCGGTGCCGCGGCCCCACCGACCGGAGAAGGCGACCCCGAACGGACCGGAACCGGCAGCCGCCAGCCACCGTTCCAGATCCCCCGCGGCCACCAGGTCCACGGCACTGTCGAACGCCGCTCCGGCGGGAGCCACTCCCGCCTCCAACTCCTCGAACAACCGATCGCGCAGCACCCGGAACTGCAGAGCATCGAACACCTCGTGGACCCGAGTCCGGTCAATGGGCTGGCGCGCAAGTTCCTCCACTGTCACCGGCAGATCAAGGTCGGCGACCAGGGCGTTGAGTTGTCGGTTGAGCAGCACCTGTGACACATGCGCGCGAAGCGCCTCCCCCTTCTTGCCGGTGATCTTGTCGGCGTGGTCGATCACACCCGCCAGAGACCCGTATTGGATCAGCCACTTGGACGCGAAGCCGGGTCCCACCCCAGGCACGCCGGGCAGGTTGTCCGACGACTCGCCCACGATGGCTGCGAGATCGCTGTAACGCTCGGGGGGCACCCCGTACTTCTGCTCCACCGCGGCGGGGGTCATCCGCGCCATGTCCGATACCCCCTTTCGCGGGTACAGGACGGTCACGTCATCGGTGACCAGCTGCAGTGCGTCCCGGTCGCCGGACAGGATCAGTACCTCCAGTCCGGCGGCACTGGCCTGCCGAGTCAACGTGGCGATGATGTCGTCGGCCTCGAACCCCGCCATCCGGATCGAGGGGATCCCCATCGCCTCGAGGACATCGGCTATCAGATCCACCTGTCCCGCGAACTCCACGGGCGATGCACTACGGGTGCCCTTGTACTCGGGATACTGCTCGGTGCGGAACGTCTGACGAGACACATCGAAGGCGACCGCGATGTGAGTGGGGCGTTCGTCCCGGATCGCATTGATCAGCATGGCGGTGAAGCCGTACACCGCATTCGTCGGCTGGCCGGTCGTGGTTGAGAAGTTCTCGACCGGGAGGGCGTAGAAGGCGCGGTAGGCCAGCGAGTGGCCGTCCAACAGCAGGAGGCGTTCAGGTTCTGACATCGACAGCGAGACTACGCGGTCATCGCCGCGGAGTCGGAGATGGATAGTCTGACGAAATGCCAGAGCCAGACCTGCTGACCGCTGTGAACGCGAACATGGGCGAACTCGCCACCACGATGGGAATCGTCGTCACAGCGCTCACGCCCGACGAACTGCGCGCCGAAATGCCCGTGGCGGGCAATCGCCAGCCCTACGGCCTGCTGCACGGTGGCGCGAGCGCAGTACTGGCCGAGACCGCGGGGTCGATCCTGGCGGCCATCCGCGCCCCTGAAGGCCACCCGCCGGTCGGAATCGAACTGTCCTGCACCCATCACCGGTCCGCGCGCGACGGTATGGCGCACGCAGTGTGCACCCCGGTGAGCGTCGGACGCACCCTGGCCACCATGGCCATCCAGGTCACCGACGACAACGACCGTCTGCTGTGCACGGCACGACTCACGTGTCTGTATCGGGCGCCAGCAGGTCCCTGATCTGACCATCGAGTCGGGCACTCCATTCGATCGCGTTGTCCGGTTCTCCCGGGGCCGCCCAGATCGCATGTGCCGCCGCCCACACCGCACCCAGTGGGTCCTCGTTGATCTCGATGCTGAGTCGGGTGCGCTGCAACTGTGCGCTTGCCTGGCCGCAACGGGTCACCCCGTCGGTGGTGGTGACCCGGCGAGGCACGTCCAGCAGGCCCGCCACGTCCAACGCGATGTAGTCAGGGCGCTGATACGACGGCGCTCGCCACAAGTCCAATGCCCCCGTGACCCCCGTCATCACCAGCAGCGAGGACATCTTGGCGTTGCCGGCACCCTGGATGTCGGTATCCAGCCGATCCCCCACCACCAGCGGGCTGAGCCCGCTGCTGTGCTGCGCCGCGGCCATCAGCAGCGGCGGGAAAGGCTTGCCAGCGACCTCTGGGGACCGACCCGTCGCCTGAGCCACTGCTGCCACCAAGGTGCCGTTGCCGGGGGCGATCCCTTGCGCCACGGGAATGGTCAGGTCCGTGTTGGTCGCAACCCACGGCAATCCACGCGCAACGACGAACGCAGCGCGCGCGAGCGCCCGCCAGCCGACGTCCGGACCGAACCCTTGCAGGACCGCCGCAACGTCATCACCGGTGGACGCCAGGGGATCAGTCATGGCATCCACGACAACGAAACCCTCGGCCGCCAGCGCAGCGGCCACGCCGGGGCCACCTACTGCCAGGACCGCCGAATCAGCGGCCACCTGTCGCTTGATGAGCGCGGCGCCCGCCTGCGCCGAAGTCAGGACATCGTCACTGCTGGCTGCGACGCCCAGTTCGGTGAGATGTGCGGCGACGGCTTGGGGTGGACGGGAAGCGTTGTTCGTGACGAAGCAGACCCGGTGACCGGCCTCAGTCAGCGTGTTGAGGGTGTCCGCGGCGCCAGGTATCGCCGAAGGACCGACATAGACGACCCCATCGAGGTCGACCAAGAACGAGTCGAAGTCCAGCGCAAGACTTCCGGTGGGGATGGGGGTCGCAGACACGTCCCGATGCTGGCACGCGTGCGTCGATGATGCTCGCGATAGGGAGGGGTCTGTGGCGAACTCAGCCGCGGTCGTCTTCTGGCCCAGACTGGTCCGCCACGGTTGGCGACGCATCTGGCGATCCATCGGAGAAGTCGTCCGCCATCACATCGAGGACCTGGATGTCGTCGATCTCAGCTAGGCGCTCCCCCGCCCCCGACGTTCCTTCCGGATCGCTGGCAGCTGCGAGTAGAAGCCACTTACGAGCCTCTTCGGTGCGACCCGACTCAGCCAGGACATCCGAGTAGGCCAATCGCAACCGAGCGGACCATACGCTCTTGGTCCCGCTGCGCAGAAGGTCCGTCTCGAGCACGGCCACGGCGGCCGGCAACTGACCCAGATCCCGGCGGGCACCGCTCAGCACCATCAGGCACTCCGCCTGAATCGGATCGGGTAGGGCGGTCAGGTCCACCTCGTTCAGCAGATCGAGCGCCCGCTCGGGACGTCCCAGGCCACGCTCGCAGTCGGCAATCATCGGCAGCCAGGAGTCATCTCCTGCCATCCGTCGCACAGTCCGTGCCTCGCGCATGGCTGTCTTGTAGTCCCCCGCGCCATACGCCGCCGCTGCCAACGCCTCACGTACCGCCACGATCCGCGGCGCCAGGTCATGAGCCGTGCGCGCGTGCGCGAACGCCAAGTCTGAGTCCTCGTCGAGCAGTCGCCCGGCCATCACCAGGTGACCCGCCACCTTCTCGGCGAGGGTTCCTGGCAGCGAGGACAGTTCCTTGCGCACCGAGAAGTCGAGTTCCTTGATCACCGCGTCAGGCGCGACCTCAGGTCCATGCGCGGAACCGCGCCCCGACGTTGCGGGCACGTACGTTCCTTCTGAACGGTCCTCACGGGCAGGACGCCCGCTGCGTGGTCCCCTTCGGTCGTCGCGGCCTCCCAGACCGCCCCGACTGGGCCCACCTCGATAGCTTTCTCGCCCCCCCGCCGACCGGCGCTGGTCCCGATCACGAGGATCGCGGCCCTGATCGCGTGAACCTCGACTGTCGTTGGATGGACGCGCGCCGCGGTAGCCGTCGCTGGAGCTGCGGGGCCGTTGACTCCTGTCACGGGGGTCGCCGGCCGAGCCGGGACGATTGTCTGTCATGTCGTGGACCTCCGACGCTGTGACTGGGGTGCTGGGCGCGTTCACTCAGGGTCCCAGAATTACGTTGGGGGCCGCATTTCTGCG
>CAZCRC010000024.1:7290-14239 GCA_964500995.1 uncultured Actinomycetes bacterium | reverse complement strand
TGGCTGTCCAGATCCGTGTTGGAGTAGCGCTCGTTGTAGAACAGCGTCTGCCACTGCCGGACCATCCCCAGTGCGCCATTGTTGATGACGGCGACTTTGATCGGAATGTCGTTGATGGTGCACGTGGCCAGTTCCTGATTCGTCATCTGGAAGCAGCCGTCGCCGTCGATCGCCCACACCACCGTGTCGGGGCACCCGACTTTGGCGCCCATTGCGGCGGGCACCGCGTAACCCATCGTCCCGGCACCACCGGAGTTGAGCCACGTCCGCGGCTTCTGGAAGTTGATGAACTGGCTGGACCACATCTGGTGCTGACCGACTCCGGCCACGTACACCGCATCGGGGCCTGCAATCGCCGACAGCCGCTCGATCACGTACTGGGGAGCCAGGGTTCCGTCGTCCTGCGTGTCATAGCCGAGTGGATAGGTGCCGGTCCAGTGGTCGATCGTGCGCCACCAGTCCTCGTAGTCGGGCTCGGCGCCCGAGTCGAGCTGAGCCTGCATGGCATCGGTCAACGCGACGATGATCGCCTTCGCGTCACCCACGATCGGGACGTCCACCGGCTTGTTCTTGCCGATCTCGGCGGGGTCGATGTCGGCGTGGATCACCCGGGCGTCGGGTGCGAAAGACGACAACTTGCCGGTCACCCGATCGTCGAAGCGAGTGCCGATGGCGATCAGCAGATCCGACCGCTGGAGGGCGCCGACCGCGGCCACGGTGCCGTGCATCCCCGGCATGCCGAGGTTCTGCTTGTGACCGTCCGGGAACGCCCCCCGGGCCATCAGCGTGGTCACGACGGGAATGCCGGTCAGTTCAGCGAGGCGATACAACTCGTCGGCGGCGTCTGCCTTGACGATGCCGCCGCCCACATAGAGCACCGGGCGTTCCGCAGCCACGATCATCTTCGCGGCCTGCCGGACCTGGCGCGCATGCGGTTTCGTGGTCGGCTTGTAGCCCGGCATGGTGAGCGTCTCGGGCCAGCGGAACGTGGTCATCGCCTGCAGGGCGTCCTTGCTGATGTCCACCAGCACGGGCCCGGGGCGGCCGGTCGCTGCGATGTGGAAAGCCTCGGCGATCGCCTGCGGGATGTCGGCAGGGTCGGTGATGAGGTAGTTGTGCTTGGTGATGGGCATCGTGATGCCCCGGATGTCGGCCTCCTGGAACGCATCAGTGCCGATCGCGGCACTGGGGACCTGGCCGGTGATCGCCACGATCGGGACCGAGTCCATATACGCATCGGCGATGGCGGTGACCAGGTTCGTCGCCCCCGGTCCCGACGTCGCCATGCAAACCCCGACCTTGCCCGTGGCGGTGGCATAGCCCTCGGCGGCATGGCCTGCCCCCTGCTCGTGGCGCACGAGGATGTGCCGGATCTGGGCGGAGTCCATGATCGGGTCGTACGCGGGCAGGATTGCTCCTCCCGGGATGCCGAACACCACCTCGACACCGGCGTGCTCCAGTGCCCGCACCAGACTCTGTGAACCCGTGATCTGCTCGGTCATGACCATCCTCGCTGCTCGAACCGTCGTTTCCCAGTGTCACCCCACCGCCCACAGGCCGCCTCCCTCGCGGGGGTCTCCCGCTAGCCGGAGGCGGCCTGGTCGTTCCCCGAACCCGCATGGTGACCGGTCCGTGAAACGAAAAACCCCCCGGCCTGTTCAGGCACCGGAGGGTTGCGCGTCAGCTTGTGGCTGACGCGCTAGGTGATTACGAGGCGATGGGATCGCACGGGTTCAGCATCCACCCAAGCAGAAGGATCGTCAAGTTGACGGCGTGCCTCACGTTCTTTGAGCGCGTGGCGGGTGGTGGTGCCTCACCTACTTTGAGCGCGTGTGGAGGCTTGCCCGTGTGGAAGGCAAGATTGATATGGCCGCGAGACGGCAGGTAACGAACAAGTTGAGGTCCGGGTACCGCAAGGCGTCCAAGGCGGACAAGGGCCGGATCCTGGACGAGGTGGCGGCGACCACGGGTATGGGCCGCTCGACGGCGCGGCGGATGCTCACCGGCCCTGCGCTGCCCGATCCGGCGGGGCAGGTTGACGGGCGGACGCTGCGTCCGCGGCGCTACGGCGACGACGCCCGCGCACTGCTGGAGCACGTGTGGGTGTTGATGGGGATGCCGTGCGGGAAGTACCTGGTGGTGATGCTCGACCTGTGGCTGCCGCTGCTGGCCGACGCCGGCGACCTGGACCAGCCGTTCGCCACCGACACCGCACAGGAACAGTTGCGGGCGATGAGCGCCGCGACCGTGGACCGGTACCTCGCGCCGGTGCGGGACCGGATGCGGATCAAGGGCGTCGCCACGACGAAGCCGTCGCCGCTGCTGCGCAACTCGATCGGCATCCGCACCTGCGCCGACGAGGCGCCCGAGGCCCCCGGGGTGATCGAGGCCGACACCGTGGCCCACTGCGGCCCCACCCTGGTCGGGGAGTTCGCCCGCACGCTGACCATGACCGACCTGGTGACCGGATGGACGCACAACCGGTCGATCCGCAACAACGCGTCCAAGCACATCCTGGAAGGCATCGAGGCGCTGCAACAACTGTTCCCGTTCCCGATGGCGGTCTTCGACTCCGACTGCGGCAGCGAATTCATCAACCACGACGTCGCCGGCTGGCTGCAGGCCCGCGACATCGCCCAGACCCGGTCGCGTCCGTACCAGAAGAACGACCAGGCGCATGTGGAGTCGAAGAACAACCACGTGGTCCGCAAACACGCGTTCTACTGGCGCTACGACACCGCCGCCGAACTGGACCTGTTGAACCGGCTGTGGGCCGCGGTGGGCCTGCGGCTGAACTTCTTCACCCCCACCAGGAAAGCCGTCGGCCACACCACCGACGCCAGCGGACGCAGGCGGCGCGTCTACGACCCGCCCAAGACCCCCTGGCAGCGGGTCCAGGACTTCGGCGTGCTCGACCCCGCTCAAGAGGCCGCCGTCGCCTCCCGCATCCACGGAATCAACCCCGCCGACCTCACCCGCCAGATCACCGCACTTCAGATGCAACTGCTCGACCTGGCACAAGACAAGACCGAGGCCCTCGCCGCAGCCCGCCACCTCGATCTGGAAGCATTGCGACCGTCAATCAACCGATTGGCGGCAGCGAACTGACGCAAGCCCCACGCGCTCACAATGCATGAGGCACCAGCCATACGTTCGCGCTCACTTATACGTGAGGCACCTCGGTTGAAGCGCCGGTCACCCCGCGCAGGACCTAGGGTGGGCCGGTGCCGCAGTCTGCAGCCGCGCCGCGTCAGCTGCGCCTGTTGTTCTTGGGCACCACGCTCCTGTCCGCGCTCGGCAGTGTCATGGCGCTGCTCGCTGCGACTGTCGTGTCCAGCGACGCCGGCGCGACCGGCGCCGCAGCCGCCAGCTACACGTCCCTGATGCTGGCCCTCAACCTGATCATGGCGTCGCTTTCGACGCCGTACGCACCGACGCTGGCGCACCGGTTCGGCACCCGACGGGTCTACGCCACCTCGATGGCGCTCAATGTCGCGTTCTACGGACTCCTGGCAGCGGCCCTGGGCGCGGGGATCCCGGGGTTCCCCACCCTCATGGTGCTGACCCCCGCTCTGGGGGCCGTTGCGGGAATCTCGCATGCCCTGGCCCCCTCGGTGCTGAAGGGTTACCTGGCCGGCGACGACCTGGCGTCGGCCGAAACGAGGGTCGCGGTCGCATCAGGCGTGGCGTGGGCCATCGGGGCGCTCGCCGGGGCCGTGATGATCGACGCCGTGGGACCTGCGGTCGCGTTCGCGGCCAATGCCGCCCTCACCTTGCCCTTTGCGCTGGTCGTCGGGTTAGCCGTGCCCGCCGCCGAACCCTCCCGACCGGCCCGGGCGCGCCGCCCGTGGCGTTCGCTGATCGGATCGGTGCGAGCCAACCCGCGGCTGTTGCGTGCCTGTCTTCTGGGCTTGCTCTCCGCGGCTCTCGTGGTTCCGTTGGTGTCGATGGTGGTGCCGGTGACGCGCGATCTCGACCACAACCTGGCGGTTCACGCCGGCCTCGTCCTGGCGGCCATCTCCCTGGGGGCGATCCTGTCGCCCGCTCCCGTCTACCAACTGGGCAGTCGCATGGGCCCGCTACGGGCCTCGGGAGTGGCGTACGCGATCACCGGCGTGGTCCTGATCGGGTTGGCGGTCATCGGGGTCCTGCTGTCCCATAACGCGCAACTCGTGGCCATCGCAGCGGTCGCGGTCATCTACGGGGCCATGTCGTCCGCAGGAAGCAGCCTTCTCATCGACGACGCGGCGGAATCAGCCGCCAGCACCGAAGCAGAGCAGGAGAGCCTGGCCGCGTTCTTCCTGGTCACCGGCCTCGGGACGCCGATAGGGACGGTGTTGTGGGGTCGCCTGATCGACTCCGTGTCAGCGCCGTTCCTGCTGGCTGTGGTGGGGGCGGCGATGGTCGCCGTCATCGTCGTCGTCATCGTGATACTGACGAAGCGCGACCTCAGCGCACCCCCACCGATCGCCCGCAGAGACTCGGCCCCGGGTACTCGCGCGAAGTCAGCCCTGCAACACCTGTGGCACTGAGCCGACGTGATCGGCCGCACGGAAATTCGGACAACCGGCACGCGGGGACACCTCGGGGCGGCAGGATTCACCAGTGACCCGTGCTCTCTACCTGATCGCGACCTGGTGTGCCCGCCACGCGGTGCTGGTCTTGGCCATGTGGATCGTGGCCCTACTGGTGATCAGCGGCCTGAACAACCGCCTTCCCGCAGCGGGCGTCCAGCAGATCACGCTTGAGGGAACGGACTCGGCCGAGGGCCAGACCTTGCTGGCCCGAGCATTCACCGGGGCCTCCGCGGGGTCACAGCCGGTCGTGTTGGCCTGTCAGGTCGATCTGGACACGTCACCGGGCAAGGAGATCGTCAAGCAGACCCGCAAGGCGCTGCTGAATGTCACCGGCGTCCTGGTCGTGAACGGGCCGGTGCAGCAGCCGGATCTGCTGTCCGACGACAAGAAGACCGCGATCCTGAATGTCCAGGTGGCCGACGCCCAACTGCAGGAGAAGAGCACCGGCCAGACCGTCCTGGACACCGCCACGGCCGCCGCCACCGACTGTGAGGTCGCGGTCGGTGGGTCCATGGGTCAACTGCTGTCCCAGGGATCCGCATCGTCCAGCGAGGCACTCGGCCTGTTGGCCGCCGTCATCGTCATGCTCGTGTTCCTGCGCCGCATCGCCGCCGTGTTCATCCCACTGTTGAGCGCCATCATGGCGGTGGGCATCGGTACGGCGATCGTCGGACTCCTCGGGCGCCTGGTGTTCATCCCCGATGTCGCTCCGGTCCTGGGCTCCATGATCGGCCTCGGCGTCGGCATCGACTACGCCCTCTTCCTGGTCGTGCGCCACCGGACCCTGCTGCGCAAGGGCTATGAGGTCAACGACTCGATCGGCCGCACCGCTGGCACTGCTGGAGCGGGCATGGTCTTCGCGGGCACCACTCTGATCCTGGCGGTGGCGGGCCTGGCCCTGACCCAGATCCAGTTCCTGGCGTGGCTCGGCTATGCGGCCGCTGTGGTCGTGTTCATCGCCGTCCTCGCATCGTTGACGTTGGTGCCCGCCCTGTTCGGGTTGATGAAGATGCGGGTCCTGCCCCGCAAGGACACCGCCGAGGTCCACCACGAGGACGAACACCTCGACAAGGGGTTCTGGGCGCGCATCGCCGACGCGGTCACCAACAAGCCGTGGCCCTTCGCTATCGGCGCGACTCTGCTGCTGCTGGCGATGGCGTTCCCGGTCACCAAGATGGAGTTCGGCCAGATGGACGACTCCTTCCTGCCGCCAACCTCGACGGCGTACCAGGCCGACGCGCTCATCACTGAAGCGTTCGGCCCCGGCTACAACGGTCCGCTGGCTGTGGTCCTGCAGTTGAACCGACCCGCGTCGCCGCCCAAGGGGGCGGACCTCGAGGCCGGCACCGATCCTCGCACTCAGGACGAACGTCTGACGTCGCTGGAGACCGTGCTCAAGGACACCCCGGGTATCGCCGAAGTGGGCGATGCGATCGTGAGCCCGGACGGCGGCGTGGCCGTCATCCAAGTGATCCCGACGACGGGACCATCTGATCCCGCGACCCAGGAACTGGTCTCCACGCTGCGTGAAGAGGTCCTGCCACCCGCCATCGAGGGCGAGGACATGGACGCCCACATCGCCGGCCTCACCGCGATCATGATGGATCTCTCGGTTCAGATCGGCGACAGTCTGCCCATCTTCATCGGTGGCGTGGTCATCCTGTCCGGGCTGTTGCTGATGATGGCCTATCGGTCGATCGTCATCCCGATCAAGGCCGCCGCCATGAACCTGCTGTCCATCGGCGCGGCGTACGGCGTGGTGGTGATGGTGTTCCAGTTCGGGTGGGGGGCCAACCTGATCGGGTTGGACCGCCTCGTCCCGATCGAGACCTACGTCCCGATGATCATGTTCGCCGTGCTGTTCGGGCTGTCCATGGACTACGAGGTGTTCCTGCTCACGGCCTTCCAGGAGCACTGGGCCAAGACCGGCAACATGGTCACAGCGGTTCGCCGCGGCCTCGCGGACACCGGCTCGGTCGTGACCTCCGCGGCCGCCATCATGTGCGTCGTCTTCTCGTCGTTCATCTTCTTGGCACCGGACGCGATCACGAAGCTCTTCGGCGTGGGTCTGGCGACAGCTGTGTTCATCGACGCCACAGTTGTCCGTTGTCTACTGGTTCCCGCGCTCATGGTGCTGGCCGCCAAGATCACGTGGTGGTTGCCCAAGTGGCTCGACCGCGCCCTCCCCCATCTGCAGATCGAAGGGGACCCCCAGAGTCTGGCGACAATCACGGAACCGCCCCGCAGTACCACTCCCGCCACAGTGGAAGAGGCGACGAAGCCGGTGCTCCCGCTGTTGGCGGTGGCCTTCGGGGTGGTCGTGGCCTGGATCATCGGATCACGGATCATCCCGGACGACGGAACCGTTCCGT
>CAZCRC010000024.1:0-7190 GCA_964500995.1 uncultured Actinomycetes bacterium | reverse complement strand
GTCGTGGCCTGGATCATCGGATCACGGATCATCCCGGACGACGGAACCGTTCCGTACCTGGCCGTAGCGATCATCATCTCGGCCGTCGTCGGTGGACTGGTCGTCTGGCTGCCGCGGGGGATGCCGGGAGCGGGCAACAAGCCCGGCGCACGAATCCTGATGCTGCTGCTGGGAGGTGTGGGTGTCGCGATCATCTACGCCCTCATCCGAGCCGTGATCCCCTACACGAAGCAGGACCCAGGCGTGATGGCCGCATGGGCGCTGCTGGCCATCGCGCTGCTCACGGTGGCCACGAAGCTACGGCGTTACGGCCTGCCGCTCATTCTGGGTGGCATTGTGATGGCCGTGACTATCGCAGTGTCCGGCGTGGGCGACACCGGCTTGGGGACCCTCATGCAGTTGGCCATCATCCCGTCGTTCTTGGCCGGACTGTTGTCCCTGCTCGCCTACCGGATCGTGACGCTGATTCGCGACCCCGACGAGCCGGCCGACGATCCACAGCCGGAGCAGCCCCAGCAGGAACTCACCGGGGTGGGCACATGAGGCGGGCCGCGCTGGTGGGTGCCGCCGCGGTCCTATTCGCCGTCGCAACTCCCGGGCTGGCCGCGGCCGACCCCGCGGAGCAACTGGCGGCAGAGGCGGCACTGCGAACGACCTCTTTGCCGCGGGAACTCCCCATGGCACGGCAGGACGACGACATCGTCAACGACGAGATCGTGGTGTCGGAACTCGACCCCAGGGGTCTACCCGTCGACTCCAAACTGATCAGCCGCGTCAGCAGCCGCCCAGGCCCCGAACGGACGATCAAGGATCCGACGTCCGTCACGAACATCACCTACCTGAATCAGCGCGGTCGCCCGACGATCGACCCCGACGGCGACGGCATCGAACTCACCGTGGGTGGACCCAACGGCACGCTGACTCTCACCGAATCGCTGGTCGACAAGCCCCTTCCGGTGGCGATGCACGCGGAGTACCAACTCAACGGCGCCGTCGTGGATCCCGAGGTCGTGGTCGGCGCCTCGGGCGACATTCAGATCACGTACACCGTCACGAACACCGACGTCAAAGAGCAGACGATCACCTATAAGAACGCCCTCGGTCAGGAGTTCACCGAGAAGCAGCCGGTGTTCGCCCCCTTCGTCGGAACCCTGACGGCGAGCGTCCCGGACTCGGTGCAGATCACCGACAGCAAGGACGCGATCATCACCACAGACAAAGAGGGCAACACCCTGCTGCTGTGGCAATTGCTCCTCTACCCCCCGATGGGCGAGTACGAACAGAAGGTGTCCTTCACGGCCCAGACCGAGAGCGGCTCCATCCCGGCCGTCCTACTGAACGTGGTCCCGGTGGATGCCGCCCAGGATCCATCCTTGAAGTTCACCACCGACCTCTTCGCCCAGACCGTGGACGGTAACGAGCAGTTCGCGTCTGGACTGGAGCAGCTCAACAACCAGACCGCGCAGCTGGCGCAAGGCGCGGCGCAACTGTCGTCGGGCATCGGCCAACTGGCCGACGGTGCGGGAGCAATCAGCAGTGGCTTCAATGGTGAATTTGTGCCTGGCACCGAGGTGTTGGCGGCGGGTGCGGGCCAACTGGCGACCGGTCAAAGCCAGTTGGCCACGGGCCTCACGGGCGCCGCCGAAGGCGCCCAGCAACTGGCGACTGGGTCCGCGCAGCTCACCACAGGTCTCACTCAGTTGGCGGACGGCCTGGATCAGTTGGCCGGCGGCACGCCGCAGCTCATCACCGGCGCGGAGAAGTTGCGCGCGGGGGCCATCGCCCTGTCACGGGCCGTGGGATCACCTGACGACAAGCCGCTACCTACTCCCAGCCCATCGATCCCCACCGTCCCCACACCCATCCCGACCCCCAGCGGCACCCCGATCTTCCCCAGCCCGTCACCCAGTCCCACACCAACGCCCACGAAACTGCCGACATTGATCCAAGCAGTCGAGGCCGCAACCTCGGGGGCCCGCTCACTGGCCAAACAGACCGTCATCCTGAACAACAACCTGGTCGATGTCTTCGACGCCCTGGGCGTCGCGTACGGCGACTCAGCCACCATCGGATCCGAGGCAGACTCGGCCCAGCAGTCCCTGGACACCCTGTACCAGGACCTCTGCGTTCCGCCCACGATCCCCGCGCCCCAGTGCACCCAGTTGCAGCAGGCGCTCACCGACACGACCAGCGTGGCCACGCAGTCCGAGGCACTCACCGCGAGCCTGCTCGAGATCCTGCAGGACCAGGGCAAAGAGAGTGTCCGCGCGTACCTCATCGCCGAGGGCGCCAATGAACTCGCCGATGCGCTCGCGCTGATCACCAAAGGCCTCAAGGCCGTGTCCTTGGGATTGTCGACCGGCACGAACAATCCACCCGGGCTGGTCGAAGGGATCGAGGCGCTCATCTCGGGCCTGGAGCAGAGCGACTCCGCCGTCCAACAGTTGGATTCCGGTGCTGGGAGCGCGGTGACCGGGGCCGAGCAACTGACCGGGGGAACCGACCAGTTCGCCAGTGAGCTCGGCAAGGCCGCGACCGGTGCGGGTCAGTTGTCGCAGGCGACCGCGGCCTTGGCCGAAGGCACGAACGCCCTTGCGTTCGGCAGCGCCGAGGTGGGAACGGCGCTGGAGACACTGGCACTGGGCGCCGATCAAGCAGCGAACGGCAGCGCCGAGCTGGCCACCGGCGCCGACCTGCTACAGCGCAAGGGCACCGCGAAGGTGTTCAACGCCGTCGTCAAGAGCAGCGAGCAGCCCGCGCTTGCCGAGGCGTACCTGAAGGCATCGTCCGATCGAGCCGCCACGGCGCTGCCGTACGGTCTGCCCGAAGGCGCCTCGGGCAGCGTCGCGTACGTCATGACCATGGCCCCTGTCGGGCCGTCCGGCGGTGGCCCGTGGCAGTTCGCCGCGATGGGTTTGGTCCTGCTGGGTGCCGGTGGTGGCGCGGTGGCCAAGAACTGGGCGGCGACACGCAACCCCTGACACCACCAGCGGCCGCAAGCGGCGCCCGGGACGTCAGTCGCAGACGGCTCCCTTGGACGCCGACCCCACCAAACGGCTGTACTTGTGCAGCACACCTCGCGTGTAACGCGGCGGCAGGGGTTGCCAGTCATGGAAGCGTTGCTGCACCTCGTCATCGGGCACGAGGAGTTCCAACGTCCGCGCGGTGATGTCGATCGCGATCCGATCCCCGTCGCGCACCACCGCGATCGGGCCGCCGTCGACGGCCTCGGGTGACACATGACCCACACACAAACCGGTCGTGCCGCCCGAGAAGCGGCCGTCGGTGATCAGCAGCACGTCCTTACCCAACCCGGCGCCCTTGATCGCTCCGGTGATCATGAGCATCTCGCGCATCCCAGGGCCCCCCTTGGGCCCCTCGTAGCGGATGACGACGACGTCGCCAGCCTGGATGGTTCCGTCCTCGAGCGCCGCCATGGCTGCCTGCTCGCGTTCGAACACCCGGGCGGTGCCCTCGAACCGGTCCACCGGCACTCCGGCGTTCTTGACGACCGCACCCTCGGGACACAGCGATCCGGACAGGATGGTGATCCCGCCGCTAGACGCCAATGCATCCGTGGTCGCCTTGAGGATCTGCCCATCTGGGTCCGGCGGCGCGATGTCAGCCAGGTTCTCCGCGACCGTACGGCCAGTCACCGTCAGACAGTCCCCGTGCAGCAACCCCGCATCGAGCAGAGCCTTCATGACCACGGGCACACCCCCCACCCGGTCCACGTCGCTCATGACGTACCGGCCGAACGGCTTGAGGTCTGCCAGCAACGGCACCTTCGCCCCGATCCGGTGGAAGTCCTCCATCTCCAGGCGGACGTCGGCCTCGTGGGCCATGGCCAACAGGTGCAGGACCGCATTGGTGGATCCGCCGAACGCCATCAACACCGTGATGGCGTTCTCGAACGCCTCGCGGGTCATGATGTCGCGCGCCGTGATCCCCTGGCGCAGCAGATTGACCACCGCTTCGCCTGATCGGCGGGCGTACCCATCGCGGCGCCGATCAGTCGCCGGGGGGGCGGCCGATCCCGGCAGGGACATACCGATGGCCTCACCGATGCTCGCCATCGTGTTCGCGGTGTACATGCCGCCGCACGCGCCCTCGCCGGGGCAGATCGCCCGTTCGATGCGATCCACGTCCTCGCGGGACATCAGTCCCCGGGCGCACGCACCCACGGCCTCGAAGGCGTCGATGATCGTGACGTCACGCTCCGACCCGTCAGACAGCGTCACATGGCCGGGCAGGATCGAACCGGCATACACGAACACGCTGGCGACGTCGAGCCTGGCAGCGGCCATCAGCATGCCCGGCAGAGACTTGTCACAACCGGCGAACGTCACCATGCCGTCCAGGCGTTCCGCCTGCATGACGGTCTCGACGGAGTCGGCGATGATCTCGCGGCTCACCAGCGAGAAATGCATGCCCTCATGCCCCATCGAGATCCCATCCGACACCGAGATCGTGGCGAATTCCAGCGGATAGCCGTGTGCCGCGTGGACCCCCTCTTTGGCGGCCTGCGCCAGGCGCTGCAGGGACAGGTTGCAGGGCGTGATCTCGTTCCAGGACGACGCGATACCGATCTGCGGTTTCTCCCAGTCCTCGTCCCCCATCCCCACGGCACGCAGCATGCCCCGGGCGGGAGCACGCTCGAGTCCGTCGGTGACTTGGCGGCTGCGGGGCTTGATGTCTGGCGTCTCGGTCATGGGGACAGCGTAGGAGATCAGGTATCGGACCTGAGCGATCGCAGCGATCGACGACTGACCCCCGGGTCGTGCATGACAGGACGCCACCCCGGATGTGACACTGACCAAATGCGCAGAATCCGCATCGCCGCCGCCCTGGCACTCGTCCCCGTGGTCGTCGCGGCCTGTGCCCCCAGTGGCGCGGATCCCACGGCCGCCAGCCAAGCCGCCGCTGCCCCGGCGACCAGCGCCGTGGCCGAGCCGAGCCCGTCGTTGTCTGCGACTGCGCCCGAGACATCGGAATCGCCATCTGCACGCGCGACCGTGGACGCCGATGCCAAGGTCATCTACCTGACATTCGACGACGGACCATGGGTGCCGTACACCCAACAGATCTTGGATGTGTTGGCCGAACACGACGCCACCGCAACGTTCTTCGTGGTCGGGCAGATGGTCGCCGAACACCCGGAACTGGCCAAGAAGATCACTGCCGCCGGTCACGCCATCGGAAACCACACCTGGGACCACAGCGACCTGACGACGCTGTCTGACGATCAGATCCGGTGGCAGTTGAGCAAGACAGCCGAGGCGGTGGGCCCCGCCATGGCGGCGTGTATGCGACCGCCGTACGGGTCGCAGAACGACCGCACCAAGGCGGTCATCAAGAAGGCCGGCTACCGCAGTTACTTGTGGGACTACTGGGCCGAGGACTGGAACCAGCCGCCGATCCCCCAGTTCCTCGATTACCTCGAGACCGCGACCGAGGACGGCTCGAACATCCTGCTGCACGATGGCGGCGGCGATCGCCCCAACACCGTCGAGGCCGTGCGGTTGATGATGCCGCGCTGGATCAAGAAGGGTTACACGTTCGAGGCACTGCCAGGCTGTCTCACCCGTCACGAAGGGTGACCCACCCTTCGGATTCGTTTACCCTGAACGGATGCATGAGGAATTCGACCTCATCGCCGGTGACGGGACCCGCCTGACAGCGTGGCGCAACGGCACCGTCGATGGTCCCCCCGTCCTGATCTGCAACGGCATGGGCGTACCCCCCGAGGCCTGGCCGCGGCTGCTCGACGACTCGTGCGAATTCAGTGTGGTGGGCTGGAACCACCGCGGTGCGCTGGGCTCCGATCGTCCCGCGGATCCGAGCCGGATCGACATCACCGACCATGCCGACGACGCGATCGCCCTCATGGACGCCATGGGATGGGACAAGGCCGTGATCGTGGCCTGGTCCCTGGGTGTCAACGTCGCTTTCGAACTCGCCGGTCGCCATCCGGATCGGGTCAGTGGATTGCTGTCGGTGGCTGGGGTTCCGGGCGGAACTTTCGACACGCTGTTCGCCCCGCAGTTGGTGCCCCGGCCGCTGCGTCGCCCGATGGGCATCGCCATGGCTCGCGCAGGAAAGGCCTTCGGCGGCCAACTCAACACCCTGGCACGCGTGGTTCCCACCGGGCGTCCGTTCGCGGAGTGGCTGCGTCACACCGGGTTCATGCTTCCGCATGCCCGCGCCGAGGATGTCGCGCCGTGGGTGACGTCGATGAAGCAACAGGACTTCCGCTGGTACTTCGAACTCGCCTTGGCGCTGGCTCGCCACGATGAGGTCGATCCGTCGTTCATCGAGTGCCCCGTCACCATCGTGTCCGGGGCGATCGACATGCTGACCTCACAGCAGGATGTCGTCCGTTACGCGCAGCGCATCCCCCACGCCGAGGTCCACAGCCTCCCTGGGACACATTGCCTGCCGCTGGAATTCCCGGACCGGATCATGGACATGTTGCGCGACCTCTACGCCCGCGCGTCATGGGCGGAGTCGCTGGCCGAGGCGCGCGCCGAAGCGGGCCTGTCGGACAACATGGATGAGTGGGATGACGCGTTGTCGGGGGGCGAGGACCTCGGCGACCTGCTGTCCGAGGACATCATCGACCTGCGTGACCCCGATTTCGTGCGGCGCTGACGTTCGAACCGTACGCCCTGGTCGTTGAGTCGGCCGTACCGCAGCATCACCAGGTCCAACGGGTAGTTCTGGTGCAACTTCCAGGGTCGCCGCGCCCCCTGCCTGGGTAACTGGTCCAGGCTGCGAGTGATGTATCCCGCGTTGAGGTCCAGGATGGGCGCCCCACCGCCGTCGGGCGGAGCCACCGGCCGCACGATGGCGTATCCATGACGATCCATATACGGAAGTAGTCGACAGAAGTAGTCGGCCACCAGATCGGCTTTCAGAGTCCACGACGCGTTCGTGTATCCGACCGTGAACACGAAGTTCGGCACCCCGGACAGCATGGCGCCCTTATAGGACACCTCGTCGGGGAGCACAACCGCATGGCCGTCCACCACGAGGTCGATTCCTCCGATGGGAAGCAGGGTCAGACCCGTGGCGAGGATGACGATGTCGGCCGGCACCTCCGCGCCGGAAGCCAGTCTCACCCCGGTGCTGGTGAACGTGCCGATGGTGTCGGTGACGATGTCGGCTGATCCGTCGGCCAGGGCGCGGAG
>CAZCRC010000023.1:0-14300 GCA_964500995.1 uncultured Actinomycetes bacterium | reverse complement strand
AGGTGTTGGCGCAGGCCGATCAGAAATCGGGCGCCGCCGTAGCCGCCCGCCAGAACCGTGACTCGCATGCGCCGATCGTGTCAGGTGCCGCGCTCGTCGGGCGTCGGTGGGTGGGGCCGCGTGCCGTGATCGAGTGAGGCTGCAGCCCGCGTACCGTTGCGTCATGCAGCCGAACGACCGCGAGATCCGCCGGGCGATCCGGCGGGCCCAGCGCGGCAGCAGCATCAACCGGGACGAGGCCGTTGCCCTGCTTGCGGCCCGCGGCGACGCACTGCTGGAGCTGATGGCGGTGGCGGCTCGGACCCGCGATGCGGGCCTGGCGTCGGCTGGTCGGCCCCGGACCGTCACCTACTCACCGAAGGTGTTCATCCCGTTGACGCGGCTGTGCCGCGATCGCTGCCACTACTGCACGTTCGCCACCGACCCGGCCACGTTGCGGCGCGCAGGCGAGTCGCCCTACCTCAGCCTCGGGCAGGTCACCGCTATCGCCCGGGCCGGCGCCGCTGCGGGGTGCGCCGAGGCCCTGTTCACGCTGGGGGATACCCCGGAGTCCCGGTGGCCCCAGGCCGCAGCCTGGTTGGCCGAGGCCGGCTACGACGACACAGTGGCCTACCTGCGTGCCGCCGCGATCACCGTTCTGGAAGAGACCGGGCTGCTGCCGCACCTCAATCCCGGAGTCCTGTCGTGGGAGCAGTTGCGCCGACTACGGCCCGTTGCGCCCTCGATGGGACTCATGTTGGAGTCCTCGGCCACCCGCCTGACCGAACCGGGACAGGTGCACCACGGGTCCCCGGACAAGGATCCGGCGGTGCGGTTACGGATGATCGAGGACGCTGGCCGCCTGGGCATTCCTTTCACCACCGGAGTCCTGGTCGGCATCGGCGAGACCCCCAGCGAACTGGTGGACTCGCTGCTGGACCTGCGGCGGCTGGGTCGGGAGTACGGGCACATCCAAGAGGTCCTCGTGCAGAACTTCCGTGCCAAGCCCGACACCGCGGCGCGGGCACGCCCGGACCTGGCCCCGCCGGACTATCTGGCGGCCGTCGCCACGGCTCGGGTTCTGCTCGGTCCCGGTTTCCGCGTGCAGGCGCCCCCCAACCTCAGTGACCCGGAACACGTGGCGCTGCTGCTGCGCGCTGGAATCGACGACCTGGGGGGGATCAGCCCGGTCACCCCGGACCATGTGAACCCCGAGCGCCCCTGGCCGCACCTCGCGGACCTCCGTGGCCTCGTGGCAGCAGAGGGGATGGATCTGGTCCCGCGACTCACGGCGCATCCCCCCTATGTCCGCGATCGGGACGCGTGGATCGATCCCCGGCTGCACGACCATGTCGGGAGCCTGGCCACGACCGCGGGATTGGCCCGGACGCCGGTGCAACCGAGTGCGCGCCCGTGGCAGGAACCCGACCCCGGGTACGAGGGTTTCGCGCTGCGCAACGGTGGCGGTCGCACGGAACTCGCCACGTCGATCGACAGTGACGGTCGCCTCAGCGAGAGCCGCTCCGACGTGACCTCGGTGTATGGCGACTGGGGCGCCATCGGGGTCCGCGCGCAACAGGGGTCGGGGGCGGGCTCGCCGATCGCCGGGGACGTGCAACGGGCGCTGCGCAGGGCCGCCGCTGATCCCGCCTCGCTCGCTGACCCGGCCCATCACGACGATGCGTGCGCGCTGATGGCCTGCGACGGGGACGCGCTCGATGCGCTTTGTGCGCTGGCGGACGACGTCCGCGCCGACGTGGTGGGTGACGCCGTCACGTACGTCGTCAACCGCAACCTCAACTTCACCAACGTCTGTTACACGGGCTGTCGGTTCTGCGCCTTCGCGCAGCGAGCCGACGATCCCGATGCGTTCACCCTGAGTTTGGGGCAGGTGGGGGACCGGGTGGATGAGGCCGTGGCCGCCGGCGCCACGGAGATCTGCATGCAGGGCGGGATCCACCCGGACCTGCCGGGAACCGCGTACTTCGATCTCGCCCGTGAGGTCAAACGGCGCCAGCCCGGGGTACACCTTCATGCTTTCAGTCCCATGGAGGTCGTGAACGGCGCCAGCCGCGCCGCCATGACGGTGTCGGACTGGCTCGTGGCAGCCCGCGAGGCGGGCGTGGACTCGATCCCGGGCACCGCCGCGGAGATCCTGGACGACGAGGTCCGGTGGGTGCTGACCAAAGGGAAACTGCCTGCCGCCACCTGGATCGACGTCATCACGGCCGCTCATCGCGCAGGTCTGCCGTCCAGCGCGACGATGATGTATGGACACGTCGATCGTCCCGATCACTGGGTCGGCCACCTGCGGACGCTGCGCCGGATCCAGGCGGACACCGGGGGGTTCACGGAGTTCGTCCCGCTGCCGTTCGTGCATCAACAGTCCCCGATCTACCTGGCGGGAGTGGCTCGGCCGGGACCCACGGCCCGAGACAACCGGGCCGTGCATGCCATGGCCCGGCTCATGCTGCACGGCGCGATCGACAACATCCAGTGCTCGTGGGTCAAGTTGGGTGCCCGCGGCTGTCAGGTGATGCTCTCCTCGGGGGCCAACGATCTTGGTGGCACGTTGATGGAGGAGACGATCTCGCGCATGGCCGGTTCGGAATACGGCAGCTCCCTCACCCCGGCCCAGCTCGCCGTCATCGCCGCCGGGATCGGTCGCCCGGCGCAGCAGCGCACCACCGACTATCGACCGGTTCCGCTGCCGGTCTGACCGAGCGCGAGGGCTCCCGGCTGTGGGTCGGGTTGTGGGCTTCCTGTGGATGACGGGGTGCTTAAGCCCTAGATGTCGTGTTTCGCCGCGAATCTATCCACAGATATGGGAATTGGGGTTGACGCTCCCGGATCACACCCATGTAATTACATCCGTGTCGGCGACGGGAATCGCCAGCGGACGTGGGGCAGTCGGGTAGGGGTACCCGGCGCTGACGGACTCGCTCACCGGCACTCCGTGGATGGGGAACAAGAAGGAGGAACCACGGTGGGTGACATGGTCTTTCTACCGATGACCGAGACAGAAGAGATGTCCTGGCAGGAACGTGCGCTGTGCGCACAGACCGATCCAGAGGCGTTCTTCCCTGAGAAGGGTGGCAGCACCCGGGAAGCCAAGCGGGTGTGCCTGTCGTGTGACGTGCGCTCCGACTGCCTGGAGTACGCGCTGTCCAACGACGAGCGGTTCGGCATCTGGGGTGGCTTGAGCGAGCGGGAGCGGCGGCGCCTCAAGAAGGCGGCGGGCTGACGCCGCGACACTGCCGGAAGGCTCACCCGAATTACCCTCGGACGTCCGATTCGTCGCTTATCGTGACAGGGCATCTGAGCCGTGGGGGCCAGGCGCAGTAGGGATCCATGAGCATCACGGCAGCCGGCGCCGACCGGGTGGCACTCGAACCCACCCCGGATCGACAGCTGACGGTGACCCGGAACCATCACGTGACTGCAGTGGTCGTCGCCCACAATGGGCAGCGGTGGCTGCCTCGGGTGCTGCGGGCGCTCGCGGATTCCACTCGGACCCCGGACGCGGTGATTGCCGTGGACACCGGGTCCACCGATCGAACCCCGGAGTTGTTGGCGGACGATCCGTCGATCACCGACGTTGTCACGACGGACCCACGGACCCGATTCGCGCAGGCCGTGGCGGCGGGAGTTGACGCGCTCGTCGATCTCCGGGGCGACGACGACGACACGATCGACCTGCGTGACGGTCGCTCGCCCGCCGCGGGCGAGCGGGTCGATTGGATCTGGGTCCTGCATGACGACAGCGCTCCCGCCGAGGACGCCCTCAGCGAGTTGCTGCGACGCGCTGACGAACTGCCGGTGGCCGAGATCGTCGGACCCAAACTGCGCAGTTGGAGCCGTCCCGATGTCCTCCAGGAATGTGGGCTCGCCCTCACCGCGGCGGGCAGGCCCGTGTCAGGCGTCGCCGCCGGTGAGGTCGATCAGGGCCAGTTGGACGGTCGGGTCGACGTTCTCGCGGTGTCGTCGGCGGGCATGCTCATCCGACGTGACCTGTGGGACCGGCTCGGCGGGTTCAGTTCCCAATTCGCAGACCGGGGGGTCGACACCGACTTCTGCTGGCGGGCCCGACGCGCCGGGGCTCGCGTCGTCGTGGCGCCCCGTGCGGTGGTGTTCCACCGTCGCAGCGCCTCCACCGGCCAGCGCGGCGTCGCAGGATCCCGCGGTTCCACGCGGCGGCAGCATCGCCGCGCGACGGTGTTCGCCGCGCTGGTCCACGCGCCATTCTGGCGGCTCCCGTTCACGCTCCTGCGGGTCGCCGTAACGGGTCTGCTCCGACTTCTGCTGGGGCTGGTGACCCTGTCGCCCCGCCAGGGCTGGGACGACGCGGTGGGAACTGCAGCTGGGCTGCTCGCGCTCCCCAAGGCCCTCACGGCCCGTCGCGCGGTGGCCCGAACCGCGACCATTCCGGACCGGGAGTTGCGCCACCTCCGCGCCAGCGTGGGGCAACGGGCCGCGCATCTGTCCGAGGTCGTGGCTGGGTCCCGGCCCGGCGGGGACGAGCGTCCGGGGTTGCCTCGCCGTGGCGCGCACTGGGGCCGATCGTTGGCGCTGACCGCGGGACTCCTGGCGGTGGTGAGCATCATCGCCTCATGGGAGTTGTGGTTCGGCACTGGTCGGTTGGCCGGGGGTGCGCTGCTGCCGGCGCCTGACGGCACCGCTGATCTGGTCGCGTCGTTCCTGTCCTCGTGGCATGAGGTGGGCTTGGGCTCCGCGGCCCCCGCGCCGCCGTACCTGGCCGTTCTGGCGGCGGTGTCGCTGGGGTTCCTGGGGTCGGCCACGATGGCGGTCCAAGTCCTGCTGCTCGCCGCTCCGGTGGCCGCTGGGGTGTCGATGCTGCTGGCGCTACGCGGACTCGCGCGCCGGCCGGTCATGGTCATCGCCGCGGTGACGTATGGCCTCATCCCCACGACCCTGATGGCCGTGGACACCGGGCGCCTCGGCACTGCCGTGGCCGCCGCGCTGCTGCCCCTCACGGTGCGCATGTTGGTCCGCTCGGCCGGGTTCGCCACCCCGCTGCCGCCTGGCAACCGACGGACGGTGGTGACCGCTGCGATCCTCGTCGCACTGCTGGGAGCGTTCGTCCCGGCTCTCGCGATCGCGCTGCTGGTCCTCGGTGTGGGCGCATGCCTGGTGACCGGGCAAGGTCGCGGTGTGCTCCGGCTCAGTCTCATCGCGGTGGCCTCGATCGCTGCGCTGTGGCCCTGGAGCGGTGCCCTTCTGACGGATCCGGGTCGGCTCCTGCTCGAGGTCGGGGCCGTCGTCGAGGGCCCGCAGCGCAACCCGCTGTGGCAACTCGCATTGTTCCTGCCCGCTGGACCCGGTGCCGCCCCGGCGTTCGTCACCGGCGCGCTGGTCGTGGCCGCGGTTCTGGCGCTGCTTCCCGGCCGCACCCGCCGCGCCGTCGTGTGGGCCTGGTCAGTGATCCTGGCTGGACTCGTGCTCGCGTTGTGGCAGTCCCTGGTGACGGTCAGCGTGCCCTGGTCCGACCAGCCGGTCGCCCCCTGGGCCGGTCCCGGCACCCTGTTGATGTCATGGGGAGCCATAGCGGCCGTGGTCGCTGCTCTGCAAGGACTCTCGCCGCGCCGCATGTGGGGTCGGGGCCTGATCGCAGTGCTCGCGCTGGCGCCGCTGCTGGTCGGTGGCTGGTGGCTGACCGAGGGGGAGTCGCTCGTCACCCGACAGGACCCGGGAGTCGTCAGCCCGTTCGTCTCGGTGGCCTCCGTCGGACCCGACGCGCCACGATCGTTGGCGTTGGCCCAGCGCGGCGACGGCACGGTGACCTACGAACTGCTGTCCGGAGTCGGCCCCCGGATCGGCGACGCTGATGTGGCGCCGCCCATCGAGGACATGGCGGCGTTCAACTCGGCGGTCTCCCGCATGACCGCAGGGTCGGGACCGGCCCTGGATGAAATCGCTGCCGCATCTGTGCAGTTCCTGACGGTCGCCGTTGCCCGAGACCGGGATCTGGCCAGGCAGTTGGACGCGGTCCCCGGCCTCAGTCGGGTGTCGACGATTGATGGGCAAGGTTTGTGGGAGGTGGTGACCCCTGTGCCACGCCTACGCGCGGTCACGCCGGACGGGGTGGTTCCCCTCGCTGCCGACGTGGTGGGTCCGGTGCTGAGCGGGGGCGGGCCGATCCCCGCCGATGCAACGGCCGTGCAGCTGTCCGAACTGGCCGCTGCTGGTTGGCGGGCAGACATCGCTGGGTCGCCGCTCACCCCGAGCGAGGCAGGTCAGTGGCAAGCGTTCGAGGTCCCCGCCGGGACCTCGGGAGACGTGGTCGTGTCGATGGATCAGAGCCCGCGCCTGCTGGTGCTGGGCTTGGCAGCTGTGGGCTTCCTCGTTCTGCTGGTGGGCGTCGCTGGGTCAGGGCGCACCGCCAGCGGCCGCCCGATAGCGGCTCATTCGCCGGATGAGCCGGAACCGGATGCAGCGGCACCGGCCATGGCCGACGGGGAGGTCGTGCGATGACGTGGCGCAATCTGGTGTCCGCCGGTGTGGTGGTCGGGCTGTGTGGTGGGGCGCTGGCCGCGGGGACCGCCCTGCAGAGCGACTCCGGCGGTCAGGTGGGCGAGGCCGATGCCCGCCTGCGCGAGTTCATGCGTTCGGCGTTGGCGGTGTGCCCCGCGGAACGTACCCCGGACGACCAGGTGCTGGTCGCCGCGGCATCGCTCCCGGGAATTCCGGGTCAGGACGTCCCCGGAACTGTGGCGATTCGCGCCGGTGAACGCTCGCTGTCCAGCATCGCCAAGCCCGGCGCGACGGCGGCAGTGACCCAAGTGCCGCCCGCCGGTGACCTCACCGTTGAGGCTGAGGGGGGACTTGCTCCCGGACTGGTGACCGGTGTCGTGACCAGTGACAGTCGCGGCGAAGGAAGGGGGCTGCAATCCGCCCCCTGCGTGACGTCGGCTGCGGAGTCCTGGTTCATGGGTGGCGGTGCCACCGCGGGGGACCGCTCGGTGCTGCTGTTGAGCAACCCGACGCAAAGCGATTCGCTGGTCGACATCACCGCCTTCAGCAAGGGCGGGCAACTCGACGTCCGCGGGGACGACGGGGTCACCGTTCCCGCGGGTGAGTCGGTCCCCGTACGGCTGGAGGCCCTGGTCCCCGACACCGAGGCTGTGGCCGTGCGGGTCCGCACCCGGACCGGTCTGATCGCCGCATCGCTGACGGCGGAGCGCATGAACGGACTGACCCCCATGGGGACCGAGCTGGGAGTCGACGCTGGGCCCGCCAGACGGACGGTGGTGCTCTCCGGTATGCCCGGCGGAGCCGGAGGCCGAGAACTGCGACTGCTGGCCACCGAGGGCAGTGGGTCGGTCCGCATCACAGCTTTGACGGAGAACGGTCCCCTGCCACTGCTGGCGGGGGAACAGGTTCCGCTGAAGAAGGGGAACCTGACGGTCTTCGACATCACCGACGAGTTGGCGGGGCGGGCCGCGGCACTCCGGATCAGCGGGGATGTGGCGTTCATCGCTGAGTCGTCGGCGACGACCGCTGTTGATGAATCGATCAAGGCGAAGCGTGCCGCAGCCGTGGCCGCAGCGGAGCGGGCCCTCAAAGAAGCCAAGGGGGACGCCGAACGGGCCGAGGCCGAGACCGCCCTCACGAAAGCCGAAACAGCCAATGCGATCGAGCCGGGGGAGGATTTCGCCTGGTTCGGCCAGGCCCCCGCCATCGCAGGGACAACTGCAGTCACGGCGTTGGATGCGGAACTCGACACCACAGTTCTGCTCACCGGCACCGGTGGCGACGCCACCGTTGATGTGGCCCTCCTCCCGGCGGCGCAATCGGGGACGAAGCCCAAGGCCGCCCGAACGATCGAGGTCACCGACGACACCACCGTCGCCGTTCCGATTCGCCCGCCGGGTCCTGGCACCTACACGGCGGTCATCACCCGAACGGCCGGACCGGGAGAGGTTCACGTCGGTCATGTGCAACTCGACGACGGCCAGTCGTTGACCGGCTACGCCGCCTCACCGCTGCGCGTGTGGATCCCCACCACCGCAGCAACCCCCAACTACGCTCCCTGACCCGCTGAGAACCCCGCTGAGCGGGTGGCGACACGGATCCAATACTGGGACCTGTGGCAACCACGGGGTATCTTCACCTCGTGAGTATGGCTCGACGATGCAGCAAGCCGTCGTGCACGCGCCCGGCGGTGGCGACCCTCACGTACGTCTATGCCGACTGCACTGCAGTCCTGGGGCCGCTGGCGACGTACGCCGAGCCCCACTGCTACGACCTGTGCCAGGCGCACAGCGAGCGGCTGACCGCACCGCGGGGCTGGGAAGTGGTCCGGCTGCAACCAGATCCTGACGCGCTGCGGCCCAGCAGTGACGACCTGGAGACACTGGCCGAGGCCGTCCGGGAAGCCGGCCGACCCAAGCAACCGCAGGTGCCCGAGGAGCCGCCGACTCCCGCCGGAACGTACGAGGTCACCCGGCGGGGCCACTTGCGAGTCCTGCGTGACGCGGACACCTGATCCCGTCACGCGCTAGGCTCACGGCTTGTGCGCGATCTCGACGCCATCATCAAGGCATACGACGTCCGGGGCATTGTGCCCGATCAACTCGACTCGGCTCTCGCCCGGGATGTCGGGGCGGCGTTCGTCCAAGTCCTCGAAGCAGCGACTGCCAGTGGTGGTCCGGGAGCGGTCGTGGTCGGTCATGACATGCGACCCAGCGGGCCGGATCTGGTGGCGGCGTTCAGTGACGGGGTGACCGGTCAGGGTTGCGACGTCATCCGGATCGGCTTGTGTTCCACCGACGGGCTCTACTTCGCGGCTGGACGGTTGGGACTTCCCGGCGCGATGTTCACAGCGAGCCACAATCCCGCCCAGTACAACGGGATCAAGCTGTGTCGAGCGGGAGCGGCACCGGTGGGTCAGGACACCGGACTGGCTCAGATCCGGGAACTGGTACGCAACGGTCCGATCCCGGACAGCGACGGTCCGCTGGGGCAGGTCCGGGACCGGGACCTGCTCGGCGATTACGCCGGGTTCTTGCGCAGTCTGGTGGATCTCAGTGGCATTCGACCCTTGCGGGTCGTCGTCGATGCGGGCAACGGGATGGGCGGATACACCGTGCCCGCGGTCCTCGGAACCGCTGCCGGGCTTCCGGAACTGCCGATCACGGTCGTGCCCATGTACTTCGAGTTGGACGGATCCTTCCCCAATCACGAGGCGAACCCGATCGAACCCGAGAACCTCGTGGACCTGCAGGAGCGGGTACGACAATCCGGTGCCGATCTGGGGTTGGCGTTCGACGGGGATGCCGACCGCTGCTTCGTGGTCGACGAGCGGGGGGGAATCGTGAGTCCGTCGGCGATCACGGCACTGATCGCCGAACAGGTGCTGGCACAGCAACCTGGTGCCACGATCATCCACAACCTGATCACCAGTCGGGCGGTGCCGCAGATCGTGACGGAACTCGGGGGCGTGCCGGAGCGCACCCGGGTGGGTCATTCCTACATCAAGGACACCATGGCCCGGACGGGGGCTGCTTTCGGTGGGGAGCACTCCGGGCACTTCTACTTCCGGGACTTCTGGCGGGCCGACTCGGGCATGCTCGCCGCCATGACGGCGCTGTCGGTGCTGGGTACCACGGCGCCGGGAACGGCCTTGTCGGACCTGATGTCGAAGTACGAGCGTTACGTGTCCACGGGCGAGATCAACACCGAAGTCCCGGATGTGGCCGCCGCGGTCGATGCCGTCCGTGCCGCGTTCGAAGGCCGGGGGGACTTCGACGAGCTCGACGGTCTGACCGTCAGCACTGATGACTGGTGGTTCAACGTCCGCCCGTCGAACACCGAACCATTGCTGCGGCTCAACGCCGAGGCCAACGACAGCGACACACTCGCGGAACTCCGCGACGAGGTGCTCGCGCTGATCCGGACAGGAGTTGCACCGTGACCGAGTTGGGGATGGATCCGTTGCTGCGTGAACTGTTGCGCTGCCCGCAACCGCACCATGCGACCTTGACGACCGACGCCACGACCGGTGAGTTGATCTGCGACGAGTGTGGCGCCGCATACCCCGTGCGCGATGGATTGCCGGTCATGCTCATTGATGAGGCGCGGGAGACTCGGTGAGCACCGAAGGGGGGATGAAGGCAGTCATCGCTGCCCTGCTCGCCAACCTGGGAATCGCGTGCGCGAAGTTCGTGGCGTTCCTGCTCACCCAGTCCTCGTCGATGCTGGCCGAGGCGATTCACTCTCTGGCGGACTCCGGCAACCAGGTGCTGCTGTTGTTCGGCAACAAGCGCAGTCAACGGGCCAGCACGGCCACCCACCAGTTCGGGTATGGCCGGCAGCGTTACATCTACGGCTTCATCGTCGCGATCGTGCTGTTCCTGGTCGGCGGGCTGTTCTCGCTGTACGAGGGCATCCACAAGATCCAGCATCCGGAAGACCTCAATGACCCGCAGATCGCGTTTGCTGTCCTCTTCGTCGCGATCATCTTGGAGAGTTTCTCGCTTCGAACGGCGCTGAAGGAGACGAACAAGGTCCGTGGCAGCCGATCACTGGGCCGGTTCGTCAAAGACACGCGCAACCCCGAGCTGCCGGTCATCCTGCTCGAGGACACCGGCGCCCTGTTGGGTCTGGTGTTCGCCCTGATCGGCATCACCCTGGCTGTCGTGACCGGCAACGGGGCGTTCGACGGAATGGGAGCCGCGGCCGTCGGCACCTTGCTGATCATCATCGCGATCTTCTTGGCGATGGAGATGGTGTCGATGCTCACCGGCGAGGCGGCACTGCCGGAGGAGGACGACGCGATTAGAACCGCGATCGAAGCAACGCCGGGCATCGAACGGGTCATCCACATGAAGACGCTGCACCTGGGACCCGACGAAATCCTGGTGGCCGCCAAGGTGGCAGTCCCCGCCGCAGACTCCGCCGGTGCCATCGCCGGGGTGATCGACCGCGCCGAGGCGCAGATCCGAGCCGTCATCACGGGTAAGAAGTGCGTGGTGTACCTGGAACCCGACGTCTTCGATCCGAATCACACCTCGGTCACACCGTCGGCTCCGGACGGCGGCTCCCAGCACTGACTCAGACCTCGTGGCACAATACCGAGGCGGACCATCGAAGCCTCGTGCCGTTCGCTCAAACCGACCGACGGTGAGCACCACGAGGAGAATCATGACCGTCACCGACTTCAAAGTTGCCGACCTCACCCAGGCCGAGTTCGGCCGCAACGAGATCCGTCTGGCCGAGCACGAGATGCCCGGCCTCATGGCCATGCGGACCCAGTTCGGCGGCCAGCAGCCCCTCAAGGGGGCCCGCATCACCGGTTCGCTGCACATGACGGTGCAGACAGCCGTGCTGATCGAGACCCTCACCGCGCTGGGCGCGGAGGTCCGCTGGGCCTCCTGCAACATCTACTCCACCCAGGACCATGCCGCTGCTGCTGTGGTCGTGGGTCCCGACGGAACGCCCGCCGACCCGCAGGGGGTGCCGGTGTTCGCGTGGAAGGGTGAAACGCTCGAGGAGTACTGGTGGTGCACCGAGCAGGCCCTCAACTGGGGTCCCGAGGGCTTCAACATGCTCCTCGACGACGGTGGCGACGCCACACTCCTCATCCACAAGGGAGTCGAGTTTGAGAAGGCTGGCGCAGTACCGCAGCCGACGGAAGCAGACAACGAGGAGTACCGCGTCGTGCTCGAGTTGCTGCGCCGCACCCTCGCGGAGCAGCCCGGCCGCTGGACCGAGGCAGCCACGAAGATCATCGGGGTGACGGAAGAGACCACCACCGGCGTCCACCGGTTGTACGAAATGATGGCGGACGGTTCGCTGCTGTTCCCGGCCATCAATGTGAACGACTCCGTGACCAAGAGCAAGTTCGACAACAAGTACGGCTGTCGGCACTCCTTGGTCGATGGCATCAACCGCGCCACCGACGTCCTCATCGGCGGCAAGACCGCCGTGGTGTGCGGCTACGGCGACGTGGGCAAGGGCTGCGCCGATTCACTGCGCGGCCAGGGTGCTCGCGTGATCATCACCGAGATCGACCCGATCTGCGCGCTTCAAGCAGCCATGGACGGATACCAGGTGGCGACGCTGGAGGATGTCGTCGGCCAAGCCGACATCTTCGTGACCGCGACGGGCTGCAAGGACGTCATCACCGTCGACCACATGGCGGGGATGAAGCATCAGGCAGTGGTCGGCAACATCGGCCACTTCGACAACGAGATCGAGGTCTTCGGGCTCGACGCCGTCGCCACCAAGACGCAGATCAAGCCGCAGGTCGACGAGTGGCGGTTCGCCGACGGCCACACGATCATCATGTTGAGCGAGGGGCGACTGCTGAACCTCGGCAACGCCACCGGCCACCCGTCCTTCGTGATGTCGAACTCGTTCACCAACCAGGTGTTGGCCCAGATCGAGTTGTTCACGAAGCCGGATCTGTACCCGATCGGCGTTCACGTGCTGCCGAAGCATCTGGACGAGATGGTGGCGCGCCTTCACCTGGACGCCCTCGGCGTGCAGTTGACGGAGTTGTCCAAGGAACAGGCTGAGTACCTCGGTGTGGATGTCGCCGGGCCGTACAAGCCCGACCACTACCGCTACTGACGATCGGCGGGGCGATCAGGGCGGGCTGATTCCCAGCGGTTCGCCCACTCGGATCGCCAGATCCCACACCCGGCGCCGACCGCCGACGTCCTGTGCCAGTGAGTGCAGGGCGTCGGCGTTGTCGCGCTTGCTCATCTTGCGTCCCGCTGCGTCGCTGACCAGCGGGTGGTGGATGAACCGGGCGCGCAGCAGTGACTCCGCCCCGGCGCCACGGGCGATCAATAGTTGCGCCGCACTCGACGTCAGCAGGTCCGCGCCGCGCACGATGGTGTCCACGCCCATCCGGTGGTCGTCGACGACCGACGCGAGGTGATACGAGGGAAGGTCCCCTCGACGCCAGACCACGAAGTCGCCCATCTCGGCAGCCACCTGGGATTCGTCGCGGCCGATGCCATGCAGCGCTGCCGTCGTGTCGGGATCCGGTGCCGCGCCGCGAGTTCGGAACCGCATCGCACCGTCACCGAATGACGCCGCGATCGCCTCACACGGGTCGGGAACGCCGGTGGGACGCGCCGCGATCGTGGTGCGGGAGCAGGAGCAGGAGAACAGCACTCCGGTGTCCGCCAGCGAAGCCGCGGCGAGGCGAAACTGGTCCACTCGAGCGAGTTGCGAGTAGTGGGCGTGGAAATCGGCAGTATCCGACGGGCCGTCCGTGACCTCGATCCCCAGCCACTCGATGGCCCAGAAGATGTCGTCCACGTAAGTCTGTGGCACGTGCGGCAGCAGCACGTCATCGATGCGCAGATGCAGCCGCGACCCTGGCACCCGACGAGCCACCCAGTCGGTCAGCAGGAAGTTGACCCCGTTGCCCAGATGCAGGTACCCACTCGGACTCGGCGCGATTCGAGTGACGACCATCAGCCGGCCGGCGGCACCACGGGTTCTGGGGCGACGGCGGTCGGCTGCGCGACCTGGTCCGCGGGGAAGAGGGCGTGGATTCCGCCGTCACGGGTACCGAACCAGATCTTGCCGCCCCACACTGCCGGTGTGGACTCGATGCATCCGCCGATCTCCACCTGCCACAGTCGCGGCGGCGTCACGTTGGTGTCGCTCATGTCGTAGGCATGCATGTCGCCCTGACAGTCCCCGATCAGCAGCGTCCCGTCAATCACAACGGGGGACTGCCAGGTCGGGCCCGGCAAGGAGAACCGCCAGCGCTCGGCGCCGGTCTGGCGATCGGCGGCGAGAACATCACCCGCGTTCGTGTCGAACACCACGACGTCGTTGTACAACGCGGGGGTTCCCCAGACGCCGCCCGACTCCGGGTCTTTGATGCTCCACACCAGCGGCTTGTCCTTGTTGGCCGGGTCCAGCTTCATCATCTGGCCGACTTCGCGGCTGCGGGCGTTGCCCTTCTCGTACTCGGAACCCACATAGAGGAATCCATCGGCGTCCACGACGATCGACGCGTCCGTGTCATCGCCGGTCCAGAACCGGAAGACGCGTTGTGGGGTGCGGCCCTCGGCCAAGCCGGCGATGTCCCAGCCCTGCACCAGTCCGGCGCTGTTGGCGAAGTACACGGTGTCCTTGTAGATCGCCACGGAATTCTCGATCGACACTGCGTCGCCACCGAAGTCGGCCAGCAGTTCGTCGTCCCAGCCGGGGGCGTTGAAGACCAGTTCCGGGTCCACCTGAACCGAGCCATCGGGTGCGTACGAGCGGTTCAGCTTGACGATGTGGAACTGGCTGTTCTCGCCCCCCTCGAACAGGTAGTCGTCGATCACGAG